>VXPR01000471.1 GCA_009839405.1 Gammaproteobacteria bacterium | reverse complement strand
GCCTTCGTGCTCGCATTCGCTCGCAGCTACGGCTAGGAGCCAGCGCCGTTTTCTACGGCGCAGCCTCCTAGGTCACGGCGGCCGAGAGCACCAAGAAGACGTATGCCTTGGCCTGCCGGAGCGCGCCGTCGGCTATGACCAGCTTGATGTGGTGGATGCCTCGCAGCAGCACGTAGCGGCCGGCCCTGCCGAAGAGCGGCGTCGGCGTTGAGGCCCAGTCGGCAAGCGCCGCGAGTTTGTCCAGAACCACGATCTCCTCCTCGCCCAAGGCTCCGAGGAACGGGTCCCAGTCGGTGAGGCCGTCCAGCCAATAGCGCGAGTCCTTGGTGTATCTCTGCTTGACGATGAGGGTGAGCCCTAGGGTCGGGCCGAGCCCGTCTTCCCGGACGTCGATGTTCGCTCCGCTCCTGACGATGTTGGCGCGCCGGCGAAAGCGGGACATCACGCCGCGAACAGTGGACAGATCGCCGGGCCAACCGGCCTCTTCAAGGTATGTGCAGGTCTCCTGCTGCGACTTGAACCCCATGACCGCGAGACGAACGGCGCGCTCGCGCGACGGAAAGACGCCAAACGAGTCGAGCCGCGTGTCCTCGGGCTGCGCGAAATAAGCGCGTTGCACCTGCCGGCGCTCGGCTTCGTTGCTTTCCCAGCCGACGGAGGAGACCAGTGCGTCCACCACCACGTCCACGTCGTCCACCTGGCCCGAGGCGCCGATGATGGGCCGCTCTCCGGGGCGCAGGAACACGCCCGGAAGGGGGCGCCCGCCCTCGCCGGCCGAACCGATGTCGAACTCCAGCATCAGCTTGGGGCCGACGATTTCGCGCAAGCGCGAGTTGGCGGCGTCCATCTGCCCGAACAGGCGCGTGACGATTCGCGCAGTCTCGTCGGTTCCAGCAGCCGCGTGAAAGAAACCTGCCGTTGCGGTCCCGCTCGCAAGGGAAACGCCAAGGTCCGCCTGCGGCCGTGGGTCGTGCAGCGGCAACTCGAAGCCGAACGGCAAGGCCCCCAAAATGATCGGCAGTCCGCCGGCGCATTCAACGATGCGCTGCCACTCGGGTTCGCCCACGAGAACCGGCGAGACCTTGCTGCGGAAATGCCCGATCAGGTCGCCCATGGTCTGGCCCTCTTGGGCAAGGCGGTCCTGCGTGAGGATGATTGCCTCGTCGATGTCCATGTCGGCTCCCTCAGGCGATCACGGGGGCGGGGTTGAGGTCCGCTTCTTCGAGCGGATGGCTGCGCCGGCCCATCGTCACCGGAACGTCGTACAGCCGCCCTGGTGCGAACCGGGCCCAGAAGTGCCGCATGCCGGGCACGATGACCCTCACCACGGGCATGCCGATGTCGGGCCGGGTTTGGTCCAGCACGAGCAACTCCATGCCGCGTGCCTCGACGAGCGCGCGACAGCGCTCCACATCCTCAAGAGTGTCCGTCGTGTCCGGCACCGGGTAACGCTCGGCACGGCTGGCTGGCTCGTCTGGCTGCGGCGCAAGCCAAGGACAGTCAGCCAGCTTCGCCGTCTTCCACCACCGGAGCGCGAGCGGATCGTCGATCGTCGGGCGGCCGGCTTTGCTGCCGGGCCGTGGCAGCCAAGTGAGGCACTGGTTCAACTCGCAGACGGCGCGCAACGCCGCCAAGCGCGGGTCGACGTGCGCGCCGGCGCCGTAGATGATCTCTTCGGCTTCGCCAGCGGGCCTGCGCGACAGGGCGACGAACGCCGGGATGTCCATGTCGGCGGTGACGTCGAGCAGCCACAGCTCGCGATCGTGGCGGGCATAGTAGGCCGGCGCTCGGGCGAGGTAGTCGTCGTCGAAACTCGCGAGGTCCACCGCCGGCACCTGCAGGCGGTTGTACCACCAAATGGCGAATGCATCGCGCTCGGCAAGCTCGAAGAACCCTTGCAGCACGGCCTCCGCGAGCGTGTTGCCGGCGGCGCAGCCGTTGGAGTCGGCGATCCGGTCCCAAGGGCCGCGCTGTTCCGGGGCCGTGCTGTAGAGCATGGACGTGGGCAGATAGCGATGCCGCTTGTGCGTCAACGACCACACGGGGCTCCAGTCGATTTCTGCATCGGGATCAAGACGCGGGGGAACGACGTTGTACGGATGCCCCTTCGCGTTGATCCTCTTGGCATCTTCGAGCTGGCGCTCGCTGAAGAGCTGCACTGCGTCCGGATGGATGGCGTCGCCGTCGAAGGCACTGAAGCGCTCGCAGATGCGGATCTCCTCGCCGTGCAATGCGCCCGAGTAGCGCTCCACCGCCTCGCACAGCGCGCTCGCCTCCGACTGCTCGCCGCTGCTGCCCTTGCCGGCACTCTTGCTGCGCAGGCTCTGCCGCAGCGAACTCAGGCTCTGGCTCCTCATGCCGAGATTGCTGCCCGCCCAGTGCACATGCAGCCAGGGGTCGGTGTCGTCGCTGGTGCGTTCGAGCCAGGTCACCACACCGCTGATGGGGCTCACCAAATGACGGTATCGCGCGAGCGTGACTTGCGGCGGCACGGTGCGGGCGCCGCCGCTGGTGGTATGGAGCTTTGGACTTGCCAGCAAGCTGGGCGGCAGCGGTGGGCGATCCGGTCGATACAGCGCCTCGTCGCCGCAGACGGAGCATTGGGGCCGCTGTGTAACCCGATGCTTGGAACTAGCGAATTCGACGACATTCATGGCGAGGACACAGTCGTGAGTCGGTGCCGCCGCATCGAGCACCAGCCATTTGATGACCTCGGCGGCAACCAAGCCCCAGAACGCCTCAAGTGTGGCCGGATGGCTCGCGGTTGGCCTGAAGGCGGCGTCCTCGCCGGCACTGCTGCGCAGGAAGTTGTGCACCTCCCGGTGGCCCTGAAGCCGCTGGGCAAGGCAAGCCCAGCAAGGGCCGCTCGCATCGCCTGGAAAAACGGGGCCGAACAGCGGCTCCATGCCGCCCGGTCGCACCAGCATCCAGGGTTCGCCGAGTTCGAGCTGACGGCGATTCACGTCGGCGAGGCGCGGCGCCAGATAGTCGTCGCAGACGATCACCGTGAGCTGGGCGTCGTCCGTGGCCACCGACACGCCGGACTCTTGCAGATGGCGGACGAGTTGTTGGGCGTCGCCGAGCACGCGAATGCGAGCATGTGCCAGGCGCCCCTCCGCCCAGCGAGGCGATGCACCAAGCGCCGAGAAGTACGCCGCTCGATTGCGTTCCATGCCGTGCTCGGCTGAGACGACATAGCCCTTGGCCGCGAGGGAAACCGTTGCGCTCAGAATGTTGGTGAAGGCGTGGCGATCGCCGAGGGCCGCGACGATCTCCTGCTGCGAGTGGCGGCCATCGAGCAACGGCAGCAGATCGCGGTACAGCTCGCCATGCAGCAGGGTGTTGAACGTCTCGGACACCAGCAGGGTCTGCTGCTCGCCAATGTGACGGAACTCAAGGTGTGGGGCGAGAACGGGCCGCCTGATGAGGCCTTGGTCCTCCGGTGTCGTCCGCACCAATATGCTGCGCGGGGCGCTCGGTTCGGCCGGTACGTTCGCCTGGGTGCCCAACGTGGGTTGTGGGTCGGGGATCACGCGGCGACGAGCGCGTCGATTTCGGCTACGGCACCCGATGCGGCCTCGCTCACCGCGAGTTCCAGAGCCTGGTAGTTCTCGTAGCCGCAGGCACTGGCGACGACAGACTTCACGTTCGGTGCGGCGCCGGCAATGTCGAATCCCTCCTCGCCCACGAGGCGCATGATGCCCTCGAGGTCACGCCAAAGCGTGGCGGCCTTTGCCAGCCTTTCGGCGCCACAGTTGGCAAGGATCACGGCCGCTGGCGCCGGGGAATCGTCGGGTTGGGCCAACGGCGGCGCTTGGTTCAGCAGCAACAGGCGTGCCGCCGTTTCGGTGTCGATCAGCCCGCCATGCATGTTGGCGTAGTTTGTTGCGCGTGTGCCTTGCTCGGCGGTTGCGGAGCGGTTCGGCCGCGCTGGCAGCGGAGCGTTCGCCGAGCGGCGTAGCGCCTCGCGCCCGGCTTCGTCCACGCGACCACCGAATGCGGCGTCGCCCCAGTCGAATACGCGGCGCGCCCTGAGACCCAAGGGAACCGCACCTTCAGGCGCCTCGGCCAAACGACCGGCCAACTCGCCAAGCGGCAATGCCGCAACGGGCTTCGAGTCTGTCGGGGAAAACAGCAGGCTGTGCTGGGCAAGGTCCCGCAATGCCATGCCGAGACGCCGCGCCAGGCGTTGGCTTTCGCTCGCCTGCCAACCGTCGTGCACGAGCAACACGTCGATGGCGCTGTCGGGGTGAATCTCACGGCTCGCGAGGTCTCCCAAGGCGACAACCGCGATGCCACGACCCGTACCCGGCCCCGTGCCGGCAATGTCGGCGACCACTGCAGCCGCAACCGTCGCAAGCGATGCTTCGGCGAGATTCGAGAGGGCCATCCTCGCCTCGCCGGGTGACAGGTTGCCGCGCAGCACATGCACGCCGACCTGAAATGCCTTGTCGTTGGCCCAGTTCCGAACCGCCTCCGCCGTCTCCCGGCCATCCGCTGCCGGCAGTTCGCCCGCGAGTTCCGTCAGCTCACAAACGCCCATCTCGCGAGTCCAGTAGAGCCGCGCCAGGCCACGCCGAGCGATGGCCTCAGACTCCGGATCCGGCCCGAAGCCTTGCGGAAGGTCGAGATCAGTGAACTCGCGCTCCTCAAGCGCGTCGAGCAGTTGGGGGCTCTGCTCGATCCACTTCGCGAGCCGGGGCGCGGCGCCGAATATTTCGACGATCGCCTCGAAGGCGTCAGGCCGCGCGGCCGCGACCGGACTGTCGTAGGCGCTCCAGTCTTCCATGTCGGGATAGAAGTGCTTGCGCCACTGGTCCACGAGTGGGTCCATCTTCTCGAACCACCGTTTGGGGCGCAGCACGATGTTCATCATGTCGGCATAGGTTCCGGGCAAAACAGGCGATTCGTCGGCGCCTGCTGCCTGCAGCAGCGGATAGGGCCTCGACGCCATGGCATGGTGATCCGCATGGCGCTGCATGTTGAAGAACATCCAGTTGCTGTATTTCCAGTCCGCGTCCCAGGAATGGCGTGGCGTCGCCTTCTCCCAGCGCCCGCCCGGCAGCCGCACGCGACGCAGGCCATAGTGCTGGAAGTAGTTGCTGAGCTTCATCGAGAAGACACAGCCGAGGCCCAGGAAGGCAAACACCGGCACGGCCCAGATGCCGCCCATCCAGAATACGACTCCATACCAGAACGCGATGCCGACACCGTAACGCCAGAAAGGATTGCTGAGGTGCCACCGTGGCAGGTTGCGGCGTCGCAGGCGTTCGCCCGCGACCTGCCAGGAATTCAAGAGGTTGCTGACGACTTCCTTCGGGAAGTAGTGCCAAAAGCTCTCGCCCTTGCGGGCGGAACCAACATCGTGGGGAGTGCCAACCTTGGCGTGGTGTATATATACATGCTCGGTTGCATACTGTGGATAGGACGCTGACGCGAGCAGGAACTCGCCGAGCCGCCGTTCCCATGTGCTGCGCCGATGCACCAACTCGTGCCCCACGACAAAGACCGCCTGCGCCTCCATGGTGAGGATGATCGCGAGCGCCACCGCTTCCCAGATGGCATAGCGCTCGGCAACGAGGATCATCCACATGCCAAAAATCAGCGTCGGCGGCCACAGGACCGCCCATGTCCAAACCGGAAGGTTGTGCCAAAACAGCCGCCGCTCGGACGTCTTCGCGGGGTCCATCCTGCGACCGTCTGCTCCTAGCAGTCGATCGAGGGGGCCGGTAATGCTCATGAAAGCAAACGGTGCGAGCAACCACCAACCGCCAAGCATGATGGCGACGAAGAGCAAGGGGAAGATGGCGAGCGGAAGAAAGTGCGGCAGGGCGGTGAGAGGCGAAGGCTCTACGCGCTGACGGTTGCCAGCTTCCTTGCTGTCGAGGACGCTTGCTGTCTCGTGCGCCATGGCGACCTTCTCTGCGCCGGCTCTTGCGGTCTTGGGTCGGGCGATGCTAGCAGATGCGAAGCAACTGCCGATGCGCTCGTAGAGCGCGCTAGCGCGGACTGGCGCCTCTGCACAGCCCGCAGGCGGCCCCCCCTCCGAGAA
>VXPR01000248.1 GCA_009839405.1 Gammaproteobacteria bacterium | reverse complement strand
AGACAGGCCCTGGAAGAACGCGGCAACCAAGGCTCCTGCCACGGCGCCGGCGAACAGCGACGGGATCGGCGGCTGCTTGGTCACCGCCAGGGCGATCACCAGCAGCGCCGGCGCAAGCATGAGCGGCGAGATGTGGAAATGCTCCTGCAGCGTGCCGGTGATGGCCTCGATGCGGGCGAACGAGGCGGAGTCGCTCTCCATCAGCGTGAAGCCCACCCCGGCATAGACGGCGAGCGCCACCAGCATGGCCGGAACCGTGGTCGGCAGGAGGTTGCGGATGTGGTCGAACAGGCGCGTTCCCGTCACTGCGGGGGCAAGGTTGGTGGTGTCCGAAAGCGGCGAGACCTTGTCGCCAAAGAACGCGCCGGAGACCACGGCGCCGGCGGTCCAATAGGCCGGAATGCCGAACCCTGCACCTATGCCCATGAGCGCCAGCCCCACCGTACCGACGGTGCCCCACGACGTGCCGAGCGAAACCGACACCAGCGCGCAGAGGATCATTCCGGCGGCGAGGAAGGTCTCCGGCGAGAGCAGCACGAGGCCGTAATAGATGAGCGTCGGCACCGTGCCGCTCGCGATCCACACGCCAATGATGATGCCGACGACGATGAGTATCGACACCGACGGCAGCGAGACGTTGATGACGCGAAAGATGCCCTCTTCGATGCTGCGCCAGCCGTGCCCGAGCCAGTAGCCCACCAACGCGGTGACGGCGATGCCGCAGGCAAGCGGAATGTGTGGCGTGAAGTCGCCGAAGTAGAAGAGCTGCAGCGCGAGGATGCCGAGGGTGAGGACGATGGGGATGATCGCCACCCCAAGGCCCGGCTGCCTCGGCGCATCGGAGTCGGCTCGGTTCGGCTCGCTTGCGGGAGGTGGAGCGTTCACGTGTCTCCAGACCCGGGAGAACGAAGCGCTACTGCACTACCGTCGCCGTCTCCTGCGGGAGCATGGCCACCTGCCGGGTGAGCCCGATGAAGTCGGCCAGAACGTGCGCCGTCTCCTTCAGCAGCGGATCGGGTGGCGATTCGTCAGTATCGGCACTGACCTGTCGTTCCCGCAGCTCTTCCAGGCTCGTCGCCGGCTCTTCCCCCCGCGCCAGCAGCAGCGTGTTCTCGAGTTCCAGCGTCCAGGTGTCGTCGGACTCTTTCTGCTCCTCTCGCTCGGTGCGCAGCAGGGAAATGTGGGTGCGGCCCGTGATTTCCCGGCTGCGGTCGGCACGTGCCCGCAGGTAGTTGAACTCCGGATCGTCCGCCACGCGTGTCTCGTGCCGCTGGCGCAGGGTGCCGAGCAGGGGGCCGATCTCGCCGGAGGCGCGGTAGTGGGCAGGTTCTACCCGATCCCAGCCGATGGACTCGTCCTCGTCGTTGCCGAGGCGATCGGCGCCGGGGGGATCGGGGAAGTGGATGTCGGGCGCCACGCCTTGGCTCTGGGGGCTTAAGCCCGAGATGCGGTAGAACTTTGCCTGGGTCATCTTCAGTTGCCCGCGGTCGAGCTCGATCAGTGTCTGCACCGTGCCCTTGCCGAAGGTGCGGTTGCCGGTGACCACGCCGCGACCGTAGTCCTGAATCGCGCCCGCGAAGATCTCGGAAGCGGAGGCGGAGAGGCGATTCACCAACACCGCCATCGGGCCTTCCCAAGCGACGAAGCCGTTGTCGTTGTCGGACTGCACGCGGGTGTCGCGACGCGCCATCTTCACCTGCACGGTTGGGCCGGAGGGGATGAAGAGACCCGCGAGGGAACTCGCCTCCTCCAGCGATCCGCCGCCGTTGTTGCGCAGATCCACGACGATGCCGTCCACGTTCTCGGCCTTGAGTTCGTCAATCAGCCGGCGCACGTCTCGGGTGGTGCTGCGGTAGTCGGGGCGACCCTCCTGCCGAGCCTTGAAGTCGATGTAGAACGTGGGCACCTCCACGACGCCAATGCGCCGGTCGGCGATGCCGTCGTTCACCGTGAGCACCTGACGCTGGGCAGACTGCTCTTCGAGCCGTACCGTGTTGCGGGTGATGGAGACGATGCTGGTCTCGCCGGAGGCGTCGTCGACTGCGGCGGGGATCACTTGCAGGCGCACGACGGAGCCCTTCGGCCCGCGAATGAGCTCCACCACGTCGTCGAGCCTCATGCCGATGACGTCGATGAGCGCGCCGTACTTGCCTTGCCCGACCGCGACGATGCGATCCGCTGGCTTCAGCTGGCCGCCCTTGTCAGCCGGGCCGGCGGGCAGGAGCCGCACCACCGAGGTGTAGTCGTCCTCTGGCCCTAGCACCGCACCGATGCCCTCGAGCGACAGCGACATGTTGATGTTGAAGGTCTCGGAATCGCGCGGCGAGAAGTACTGGGTGTGGCGGTCGAAGGTGGCGGCGTAGGCGTTGACGTAGATGCCGAAGGCGTCCTCGCTCTTCACTTGCCGCGCCTGCCGCAGTTGGTTGCGGTAGCGCTTGCCGAGGCGTTCGGAGATCTCCTCGTTGTCGCGCCCGCGCAGCATCGAGTTGAGGACGGTGCCCTTCACGCGACGCCGCCAAAGGTCGTTCGCCTCCTCCGCGTGCACGGGCCATGACGCCTCGGCGCGGTCGATCTCGACCATCTCGTCGAGGTCGAAGTCGAAGCGGTCGATGCCTTTCTCGATGCGCTCCAGGGAGAAGGAGAGGCGCTCCGTCAAGCGTTGGTGGAAACGGTTGTAGATGTCGAAGGCGGGTTCGAGTTCGCCGGACTTCAAGGCGTCGTCGAGCACGAAGCGGTACTGCTCGAGTTCCCGAATGTCCTCGGCCAGGAAGTGAACGCGGCTTGGGTCGAGCAGATCAAGGTAGCGGTCGAAGGTGTCGCTCGAGGCGGCATCGTCGAGGGGCTTGCGGATGAAGTGGGCGCGGTTCAGCCACTCGACCACCGCCACGCTGGTTTCGCCGTGCCGGGCGTGGGGCGCGAGCGTGATGACATCGTCGGCCCCCGCCAGCGGCGTCGGCAACGACACCAGAAACGCGAGGGCACCAAGGAACGCGGCGGACCGCCTGCCCGAGGCCGTTGCACTGAGTGAGCAAGCCCCGCGGGTCGCCTGCGTTCGCTGCGGCGCCTGTTCCATGCAAACCATCCCTTGCGTTTCTTCAACCCCGTGGGCGGGCTATGTAACCATTGTCGCGCCGGGTCGGCAACAATTGGCAACAAACCCAGGCGCCGACCCACGGACGCCGGCGCGGGCTCGGGAGTGGTGCCTGCCGGAGAGGTTCGACAGAATATGTCGCTTGATGAGCGGTGCACGAGATGGACAAGAGGAGTTCGAGACGATGACGAGGTACCTGCCAATCCTGGGCCGCCGACGCTTGCCTGGCTCGCTCGCGCTGGCGATGGTCGTGGGGGCGACCGCGTTCCTGGTCCCCGCGTCGGTCGCGGAAGATGACGCCCCGCAGCTTGAGGAGACATCGATGGTGCAAACGCCGGAGCAGCGGGGCCGCGAATACATGGCCCGCAACGCCGAGCGCGAAGGCGTGGTGACCACCGAGTCGGGCCTGCAATACGAAGTCCTCAAGAGCGGCGAGGGCGAAACCCCAGGGCGCCGCGACCAAGTGAGCGTCCACTACCGCGGCAGCTTCATCGACGGCCGTGTGTTCGACAGTTCTATTGACCGCCGCCAACCCGCCCAGTTCCGCGTGGGCGGCGTGATCCCTGGCTGGACCGAAGCCCTCCTGCAAATGCGAGTTGGCGACCGCTGGCGCCTGGTGATCCCCCCAGAACTCGCCTACGGCGAAGCCGGTGCCGCAGACATCATCGGCCCGAACGAAACGCTGGTGTTCGAGGTAGAGCTACTAGCCATCCTCTGATCCCAACACCGCTCCGAAACGACCTGCGTGGGCTGCGGAGGAGGCGGCGTTGGCGCCAGCGCGCCCTGAAGGGCGCGCTAGGGAAGGCAGGATGCCTCCCTCCGAAGGCTGTCGTAGCGAGGGCGAGGGGTATCCGGCGCTGTTAGCGCCAACCGTTGCCTTCGGACAATGCTCCTTGCCCGAGCCCAAGCCGACTTGTCGCCCTGTCGGCATTCGGCCGGTTTGCGCCGTCCGAAATCCGACAGGCTGTTAGCGCCACAAGAACCGTTGCCTTCGGACAACGCTACTTGCCCCAGCCCAAGCCGACCTATCGCCCTGTCGGCATTCGGCCGGCTTGCGCCGTCCGAAATCCGACAGGCCGTTAGGGCAGGTCGGTGAAGAAGCGGTTCAGGCGGGGGGCGTAGTAGCGTTCGTAGTCCACGGAGAAGGCGATGGCGTGGGCGCGGCCGTAGATGGCTTCGCGGTCGATGGCGCCGATGACGCGGGAGTCGCTGGAGTTGTCCCGGTTGTCGCCCATCATCCAGTAGGTCCCGGGGGGGACGCGGGTTGGGGCGAGTTGGCCATAGCTGCCGCGGGAGTCGCGGCGCACCATCACCACCCGGCTGCTGCCGAGCAGGTGCTCGTGGAAGAAGCGGTAGCGCTCTGGGGACTCGACGGGAAGCTCGCCGATCTCGGCCGCGGTCAGGGGCGTGTACTCGGCGCGCTCGCCGTTGACGACGAGGCGGTTGCGGCGTAGTTCCACTACATCGCCAGGCACGGCAACGACGCGCTTGACGAACAGGCGCCCGTCGATGGGGTTGTCGAAGATCACCACATCGCCCCGTGCCGGTGCTGACCAACGCAGCACGCGACGGTCGGTGAAGGGCACCCGGAGGTCATAGGCAAGCTTGTCCACGACGATGCGGTCGCCGGCGAGGATGGAAGGCTTCATGCTGCCGGACGGAACCTGATTCCAGTCCGCAATGGTGGAGCGGAACGGCAGCATCACGGCGATGAACAGGAAGAACCAGCGCCATTCGAGCCAGAATCTGCCGAGCTTCTCTTTCATGGTGTTGTGCGGGGCCTCTTGCGCTGTTGGCTGGGTGATTCTAGCGGCGGAAGTGGGGTAGGCCGCAGCAAAGCTGGTCAGCCGCGCAGCAGCGATGGGAGCTGTTTCAGCGATGGTGGTTTCCCGGTGCGCAGGATGCCGTTTTCGAACACACGGCCGCCGAGGCGGAGGGAATACCAGACACTTGCCGCCAGCAGCACGGAGGTTCCGGCGAAGGTCAGGAATCCCGGTGGGTCGGCCATGCGGTTGAGCATCACGAACGGGGTCAGCGGCGGGATCCACGAGGCCACCACGGCCAGCGTTCCGTTGGGGTCCCTTGCCACCGGGAACACCAGCAGGAACGGGATCATCAGCACCAGGATCATGGGCATCATCATCGACTGCGCGTCCTGGATCGTGTTACAGAGCGAGCCGATGGCACAAAAAATCGCCGCGTAGAGCAGGTAGCCAAGCAGGAAATACACCACAAAGCCAATCAGGAACGCGGGATTGAGCAGGGGGCCGATGTCGAACTCGGCGCCGGCTCGGGCCATGAGGCCAAGGCCGGCGAGCGCGAACGCAACGAAGGTCGCGATCCAGACCGCGATGATGGCGAGGCCCGCGCCGCCGATGCCGGCCACTTTGCCGGCCATGAGGTCCGCCGGCGACACCGATGAGAGCAGCACTTCGGCCAGCTTGCCGGACTTCTCCTCAATCGTGCTGGTCAGGAGCATCTGGTTGATGGTGAAGATGGAGATCCAAAGCAGGTACACGAGACCAATTGGCGCCCACTGGGCGAGGAAGTCGGCATCCTCGGCCGTCTCGGCGCCGGCGCCGAGCGGCTTGGCCGCCTCGAAGGAGATCGTCTCGTTCAGCCATTCGGCCGTTTCCGCATCGATGTTCTCCTCGCGCAAGCGCTGCGCCTGCACGACTTCGGTGAGGCTTCGGCCGTACCAGCGACTCATGTCTTGGTCCGTCAGATTCTCCGTGACGTAGCGGGCGCCCTCGCCGGAGCGCACCGGGTCCTCCGGGATGACGAAGTAGCCGTCCAGGCGATCCTCGGCAATGAGCGCGTTGAGGTGCGCGGCGTCGAGCCGAGACGGCACCAGTTCGCGGTAGTCGGCAAGCGAAATGTCGCCGAAGGCATCGGCCACCGCATCGACGTCGCTCACCCACCAGTCAGCGCACTTCTCGACGGCGAGCGAGGGCGACGGGTTGCGGCCGGATTCCGTGGCGAG
>VXPR01000344.1:3967-6088 GCA_009839405.1 Gammaproteobacteria bacterium | reverse complement strand
GCAGTATCCAGCTGTCGTTATCCACCAGCACCGTCACACGCCGCGGCTTCTTCCAGCCTGCATCGTTCAAATTGCGTCTCCTGCCGTGCGCAATGCCGCAGTACGGCTGATCTTACCAACTCTGAAGCGGTTGTCTGCCAACCGGTTGTTCACCGCCAGTGCAAATCTCGGGTCGGGTCATTATCGCGCCGAGCGGCGTTAAGTGTCGCCAACTCGGGCCTGGCGCAAAGAAGTCGTATGATGTCATGCGTCGTGAACGCCGGGTCCGTGGGATAGAGAGCCCCGTAGATCTCGCGTACTAGTTCCAGGTCCTCCGGGAAGTCCACAGTCCAGCGGTAACGGGAATGATCCTTTTCCTGGCGGAGCTGACCGACACGGAAATGACCGCTGTCCCAGAGATACGGCATCACATGCTCGCGCTCGAACGGCGTCGTGGCCTCGCGCCATGCCCGTTCCAGGCAGGCATAGCGGCAGGCTTCGACGTCTAGACCGTGTGGGTAGGTGTGTTCGCGCGTGTTCGAGGTGTAGTCGAAGCCGCCATCAAGGTGATGTTCCACGATCCGGTCGATCACCTCGGGGTCCGCCAGCGGACAATCGGCCGTTAGTCGAACGAGATGCTCGGGCTCGTAACGCCGGGCGGCCTGGACGAATCGGTCCAAAACGTCGTGCAGCGAGCCGCGGAAACACTCGATCCCCTCGTCCCCGCATACGCCAGCAACCACGTCATCGGAGGGCGAGGAACTCGTTGCGACCAAGAGCTTGTCGAAGTTCCACGCCCGCTCTACCCGCTCGATCTGCCGCAGCAGCATGGGCCGACCCAGGATCGGCGCCATCACCTTGCCGGGAAGCCTCGTCGACGACATGCGGGCTTGCAGGATGGCCAGGATCATCGCCCTGCCCGTCAACCGTCTTTTTCGACCGGGATCGTGATACGGCGCGAGGACCCGCCGTATAGGAGGTAGGCGCCCGGTCCACCGGCCATGGTCTCCCGCAGCAATACTTCGGTGACCCTGGCGGCGCCGTTACCGTCACAGATAGCGGCCGCCGCGCGGGCCATGGCGCGGCGCCGGGCAGCATCGTCGCGTAGCGCGGCAACGCGGGCGGCGAACGTGTCCACGGTCACCTCGCCGGCGTTGCCGACAAGCTCGATAGCCCCTGCCGCTGCCAGGGCGCGGGCGATTTGACGCTGGTTGTCCGCGGTGACAACGGCGAGCGTCGGCAGGCCGAGGCAGCAGCGCTCCCAGGATGTCCCGCCACAGGCGCCGATCACGAAGTCGGCATCCGCCATCAGGGACGCTATATCGTCGACCGCACCGTGCACGGTCACGGCGGGTGACAAAGCAGCGGCCAGACGGCGAATCTCGTCCAAATAATGTGAGGTTGCGCCCGCAACCACGTCGACGGAGAGGTCAGGGCACGCGCGCGCAACGGCCCGCATTGCTGTCGCGGCGATGCCGGCCGGGTCAGTTGCGCCGAACGAGATCAGTAGCCGCTCTGCCGGCGCGGTGCTCTCGCGTCTGCCCAGCGCGCGGCGGCGATGCGCCTGGAATTGCGGCCGCAGAAGGGCGAAGCGGGCCCCCAACAGGAGCGTGCAGTCCGGTCCGGTCAGATCGCGGTAGCACGCCTCCTCCCGGCCGTGGGTCTGATCCAACAGGAGATCGGCGCGATGGCGCCGGTTGGCAAGGTCGTCAATCGCCAGGATTGTCGCCGCCCAGGGCCTACAGCGCTGCTCGAACTCGCTATCGAGTCCGTAGTGATCCACGATCAGGAGCGCCACCCCATCAGGCCAGCGTTCCCTCAGGGCGGTGACCTCGTCGACTTCATCAAGAACCAGAATACTGACCACGGTCTCGGTCAGTGACGGCACCACCGATAATGCTTCGGCATTGACGGCGAAACCCACGTGCCAACCCTCGTCGGCAAACGCTCCTGCCAGAGTCAGGCACCGCATCACGTGACCGCCACCGAGGTCTATGGACGCATCGGCGCGGAATACCGCGGTGGGTCGTTGGGTCGTCATCGCCGTTCGGGTGAAGCGGGTTCCGCCCGTTTGCAACACGCCGCTCGGCGCCGGCCGGGGGCCCGCGGCGGCGTGAGGCCGCCAGGGCCGCGACGGCCCCC
>VXPR01000344.1:1262-3957 GCA_009839405.1 Gammaproteobacteria bacterium | reverse complement strand
GGGGTGGGTGGGCGCGCCCCCCCCCGCGGGCCCCCCGGGTCGCCCCCCCTGTCCAACCCCCCCGCCGCCCCCGCCGGGGGGCCGGCGGCGGCGTCAGGCCGCCTTGGCCGGAACGGCACACCCGGGATGGGCAGCGGTGAGGCGAAGCGCATGTCACGGCTTGGCGAAGAGCCACCAGGTCAGATTGTCGAGCCCGGTCGCGGGCTTCCAGAAGAAGCCGTAATCGACCGGCGAGAGATCGGGAAACAGATCGAGACAGAACGCGCCGAAGTCGCACTTGAACAGAAGGCCCTCCTCTCCGCGGTATGTCTTTTCCTCCGGTTCGCTCGCGAAATACTCGATCATGAGCAGATAACGGCGGGCAACACGGTGCATCTCGCCACAGGCGGCCGCAAGCTGCCCCGGGGGCACATGGATCAACACACCGCTGGTGAAGACCAGGTCGACGCTCTCGTCCGCAAGGTCGATCCGATCCGCCGTACCGTCGAGAACGCGGTTCCGCGGGACCACACGATCCCGAACCAGGATGTCGCGGGCTTTGGCATTGGGTTCGAGTGCATACATGTCCAGAGCGTGGAGCGTCTTCAAGGCCCTCAGATTGATGCCGACATTTGCGCCGACCTCCAAACAGCTCGCGGGGGGCGCCGCCTCGAGCGGACGAAGCACCCGGCGCCACATCCGGACTCGCCGTTCGATGCTGGCTTCGTCCGCGGCATTGCGTCCGGTGTAGGCGTTGCCGAAGTCGCCTTTCCAGGTCTCCAACGCCGGTCGATGGCGCGCCGCGCTCAACCCGCGGCCTCCCCCTCGGCTAGAAAGAGGCGGCGGAACGGTGCCGGATCGAGTGCGGGGCCGGGTGCGCAGACCGCCGCCTCCAACGCCTCTGGGTCCACCGTCGCGCGATTGCGCCCGTCACACGTGACCGGCACGATCCGGCACCGCTCCTTGATCAACGGCTTGATCTCGTCGCCGAAGCGCATGCAGCCGAAGTCGAGAAGCACGACCCGCCGATCGCTCGACAGCGCGATGGAAAATGTGGTCGATGCCGAATAGTCGAAGACAAGGCAGTCGGCGTCCTTCATTGCCTCTTCGAAGAGCCGCTGGTCGATCCGCGCGACGTGTTCCAGGCCGGGCGGGCGCCCCCTGAACAGGCCGCCGGGATGCGGCTTGTGAGTTAATTCGACAGGGAGGGCGCCGATCATTCCGAGGATGCGGTGCTGCCAGTCGAGATAGACCGGCGCCCGGGGCAAGGGCGGGTAAATCTGGGAAAACCCGTAGAACGCTGTGCCCACGTAGAGCACGCGTAGCCGTCCGTTAGCCGGCCGGGGCGAAGCCGAACCGGGATTGAGCCCCGGGTCGCCTCGGCCGCCCGTGACCGAAATCAAACCGAGCGGCCGGGAAAGCTCGGCCGCCCGCGTGACTGCCGGTTGCCGAGCGGCCGTTGCACTCGGTAGCACGAATTCGCTGGTAACGGAAAACTCCGAGTTCACCAAGGAATACGGTTCCGCCAGTAGTGACATGGTGCCCCCGTGATCAAAACGGGTGACCGTGCCGCCTCGCCGCATGACTTCGATACCCATCGCGCGGACCGGCAGGGAACTGGCTGTGCCGGACCAGAGCGCGTTGGGAAGCCGTTTGACCCTGCGCAAGACGCCCAGTGTATACGCAGCTTGAGCCAGCTTGCCGACGTAGTGGGGACGGAGCAACGCGGCGGCGCGCTCACGCATCTCGTTCGTTAGCGCCTGATCGTCAATCAGGCTGCGGAGAACGTGCCCCGCGAGAGCGTCGATGTGCTCGGGACCGTCCAAGAGGGGGGCTTCGGAGACACCTTGCCTCATCCGGCTAAACAGCGGTGCCGCGTGATGAAACCATAGGCGAGCTCGTCTCCGGCGCGCCTCGGCGACGAGCAGCCGGTTGTGGGTGACGGCCAACGCCTGTGGAGCGGCCAGCGTCGCCGGCAATCGCGTGAGCGGAGTCCAACTCAAAGTACGTGCCAGACGCCGCAAGGTCAGGTAAGGGATTTGCGTTGTCAAATTGGCGGCGCCCATGTCGACCAAGGAAGACTCTTCCAGTTCGTCGGGCAGGGCGTCGCCGCGCAATACAGCCAGTTCAGGCGGTCCCTCCAGGCGTAGACCGCTTGCCCCTTCGGCCTGAAGAGCCACGGCTGTTTCCATGACAATAGCAGTGCCAACCACGGGCTTTGCCAGAGCCATGACATCACGCTCGTCGCCCTTGAGCCCGACAAGCATTTCGAAGAACCGGCGCTGCAAACAGTGGCTGAGCTTGAACAACGCGTCGAAGGGCACCGGCCAACCGAAGGAGCGGCGCCAATCGTCCCGATCAAGCGGGACGCCTGCGAGCCGTACTCCAATCTGTGTGGAACAGGAGTCAAGCATGAAAGTCTTGAGATTCCATCCTGCCGTTCCGCTCTAAGGAAGTGGACATGATTTTCCCGATATCGGCCTTTGCCGTCCCAAGGCAATCACTGCCTTGCTCATTTTCCACGCTACCGCCCTTCGGGTGAAGCGGTCTCCACCCGTTTGCAGCGCGCCCACGCGCGCCGTTTGGCGCCGGCCCAGGCCGGTGTCAGGCCGCCGCGACCAGCGCGCGGCGCGGGCGCCCGGCCGGGCGCCCCCCGCCCCGCCCGCCGCGCGCCGCCACCTGGATCATATAAAAAAATGAGCCGGCCCGCGGGAAT
>VXPR01000344.1:0-1252 GCA_009839405.1 Gammaproteobacteria bacterium | reverse complement strand
TTTCCGCCGGGGGGGCTCGTCGTTGTTTATATCACCCCCCCCTCGCGGGCCGTTTGGCGCCGGCCCTGGCGGGTGCCCGCCCGCCGCGACCCCGGCGCGGCGCGGCAGCCGGGCCTGGACCCGGCCGCCGAGCACGTCGAGCAGCACCTCGACCCGGTCCGCCGGCGCGAGGCGCAGGACCACGGCGGCGCACTCGGCGAAGGGACCGGCGGCGATGGTCACCGGGTCGCCGGGCTTCAAATCGCCGGGCGCCGGCGTGCTCACGCCGTCCGCCCCGGTCGCGTCCCTGAGCGCCGCGACGAAGCCCGCGGGCGGCGCCCGCGGCCGCGGGCCGTCGGTCAAGAGCCGCCTGACCCCGAAGGTTCCGTTGATCGGGTGCCAGGCTTCGCGCCCGGTGTCCAGCGCGACGAAGAGATAGCCGGGAAACAGCGGCGCCCGCACCGTCTCGATGTGCCGCGCGTGGCGGCGGGAGCGCTCCATCAGCGGCAGCCAGACGCGGTAGCCCTGGCGCCGCAGGTTGTCCTCCGCCCGGCGTTCCTGGTGCGGCCGCGCGTGGACCACGTACCATTTGGTCCCCGGCCATTTGACGTCCGGCGCGCTCACTTGCCGCCTCCGGGGGTCTCCACCGCCGGCGGCGAGAAATCCAGCGGCTCGCGCACGATGCGCAGGAAGGGCGGCGCCAGCACCCGGCCCTCCGGGACCGCGCCGCGCAGCGCGTCGAACGCCTCCTGCGGCCGGCGGGAATCGGTGATCACCACCGCGTCCCAGGCCCCAGCCTCGTCCAGCGAGCGCAGCACCGGCAGGCCGTGGAGGCGGGCCGCGTTGGCCTCCCGGTCGAGGATGCCGGCGAGCTCCACGTCCGCCTCGATGGCCGCCAGCAGCGCGATCTCCGCCACCTCGCCGCGGCCGGCCAGCACGAAGCGGCGAAGGCCCTCCTCCCGTCCCTCGGCGAAGAGCTGCCGGTATTCCTGCCGCGCCTTGCGGAAGAAGGCGAGGGAGGCGTCGAGGTACTGCGCCACGAGGCGGCTCTTCTCCTCGAAGCCCTCGGGCGTGACGTAGTAGGCCCAGCGCTTGTAGGGCGCGGCCTTGGCCTTCACCAGCCCCTTGTGCGCGGCCCGCTTGAGGAGCGCGTTGACCATGCCCACGGAGATCGAAAGCCGCTTGGCGAGCGCCGGCTGCGACACCACCTCGCGCCGCTCCAGGGCGGAGAGGAACTCGATCTCGGTCTGGATGCCGGTCTTGTCGGCCATGG
>VXPR01000196.1 GCA_009839405.1 Gammaproteobacteria bacterium | reverse complement strand
GCCCGCGTTATTCCGCGGTTCCTCCGCTGCCACCTCCCGCTCCGCTTCCCCCCCCTCGCCCTCCCGGTGTCGGCCACACGCCCGTCCCCTACGAACCCTCGACCCGCCCGGGCGAAGTCGCAATAAGCCCGTTCCTTTGCGTCTGCGGCCCGGCGTGCCGGGCTATGCCAACAAAGCGCCACCACCTAGCGGGTTACCATGCCGCGATTCGGGATTGAAGGTGGGGTGCGGATGTCGGGTTCGTTCTACGAGGAGCTCTTTGGCGTGCGGGGGAAGGTGGCGTTGGTCACCGGAGGCACGCGGGGCATCGGGCTCATGATTGCGGAGGGGCTGGTGCGGGCTGGGGCGCGGGTCTATGTCGCGTCACGCAAGGTGGATGCTTGCGTCGAGACCGAGCGGGCCCTGGGGCAAGTTGGCCAATGCACGGCGATCCCCAGCGACATCGGCAACGTGGCCGGTTGCGAATTGCTGGCGGGGGAAATCGCATCGCGGGAGGAGCGGCTGCACATTCTGGTCAACAACGCCGGCCTGACTTGGAGCCTGCCGATTGACGACTTCACCGAGAAGGCCTGGGATCGGGTAGTGGACCTGGATGTGAAAAGCCCGTTCTTCCTCACGCAAAAGCTCCTGCCGCTGCTTCGGGCTGCGGCAACTGCGGACGAGCGGGCCTCGGTCGTCAACGTCACGTCCGTGAACGGCATCAAGCCGAGTGGGCTCATGAACTATTCCTATGTCGCCGCCAAGGCTGGCTTGGGACAACTATCGGCGCAGATGGCGCGGGACTTGATGGACGATCACATCAACGTCAACGTGATTGCGCCGGGGCCGTTCAAGTCGAAGATGACGGCGCCGCTCTTTGCGACGGAGGAGATGGATCGGCAGATGATCGAGAGCTTTCCGATGAAGCGCTGGGGGCGAATGGAGGACGCGGCCGGCCTCACCATCTTCCTCTCCTCGCGCGCTGGCTCCTATCTAACCGGCGTCACGCTGCCTTGCGATGGGGGTGCCACCACCATTGGCTGACGATGTCCGAGACAGCGCCATCCCGCTTTGGGCGGAGGGTGCGCCCGGGGCGCTGGGCGATGGTGACATCGATTGCCCGCAAGTCACGGTGCATCTGCCGGAGCAGGGAGCGGCAGGGGCCGGCGTGATCGTCAATCCGGGGGGTGGCTATCGCATCCTTGCCTCCGACTGGGAAGGCTTGCAGGTCGCGCGCTGGCTGAACCGGTGTGGCATCGCGGCCTTCGTGCTGCGCTATCGCGTCGGCGAGCGCTATCACTCGGAGGTGTCCCTGCTCGACGGCCTTCGCGCCGTTCGGCTGGTGCGCGCCCGCGCCGAGGAATTCGGCGTTGCCGAGGACCGCATCGGAATGCTCGGCTTTTCTGCCGGCGGTCACCTCGCCGTAGCGGTCGGAACGGCGTGGGACGAAGGTGATCCGAACTCGGGCGATCCCGTCGAACGACGGTCGAGCCGCCCGGACTTCCTCGCTCCGGTCTATGCGGTGACGGACGGCATCGCGCGCGGCCGCAAGGCGGACGAATACACGCCGACGCCGGAGCGGGTCAATGCCCAAACGCCACCGACTTTCCTCGTCCACACCCACGAGGACGCAATCGTCCCCGGCACACAGTCCACGCTCTTCTACGACGCCTTGCTGCGTGCCGGCGTGCCGGCAGAGATGCACATCTACGGCTTCGGCGAGCACGGCACGGGGCTTGGGGTTGGCGATGCGGACTTCCGCGCCTGGCCGCGCCTGTTCGTGAACTGGCTCCGCCGGGGGGGCTTGCTCACGAGTGACGAACGCATCAGCGTGCGCGGGCGCGTGACCTTGGACGGCAAGGCGATGGGCATGGCTTGGGTGACGTTGACGCCCCAAGACCCGCATTCGCCGCCGGCGCGCACTCGAACTTCGCGAGGCGAGGACGGCGCCTTCGAGATACCGAAGAGCCATGGCGTCGTGCCAGGATTGCATCGGCTGGAGGTGTTCCACGTCAGCGACCAGTATCCGCATGTGGCCACTGGGATTTACACCCTGCCCGACGCCAGCCGCTTCGACCTCGGAGTGCAGTGGATCGACACCACGCCTCTGGAGATTGACGTCAAGGCAGCGAACGCGCTGCCAGTCGAGGACGCCTGACCCAGATGGACCCGATCAGTCAAGGCGCGGTCGGGGCGGCCACGGCGCAGGGGGTATTGCCGCGTTCGCTGCTCGAGCCCAGGAACGCCCGGGTGGCGGCGTTGCTTGGCTGCCTTGCCGGCATGGCGCCGGATCTTGATGTCTTCATCTCGTCTTCGACGGATTCCCTGCTGTTCCTCGAGTTTCACCGGCAGTTCACTCATGCCCTGGTGTTCATTCCCGTCGGCGCGTTGGTGGTGGCCGCAGTCGCCTATCCGTTTGTTCGGCGCCGGTTGTCGTTCGGCACGGCCTGGGCCGTTTGCCTGGTCGGGTATGGCACGCATGGGTTGCTCGATGCCTGCACTTCCTACGGCACGCAGCTCTTTTGGCCCTTCTCCAACCACCGGGTGGCGTGGAATAACGTCGCCGTGGTGGATCCGTTCTTCACCGTGCCGCTGCTTGCATTGCTGGGGATCGGGGTGGTGCGGCGCAACCGGCGCTTTACGGTGGCTGGCTTGGTTTGGGGGCTTGCGTATCTGGGTGCCGGCGTGGTGCAGAACCAGCGTGCGGAAGCGACCGGCCGCGAGCTCGCTGCGATGCGTGGGCACGAGCCCGCGCGCCTTGGCGCAAAGCCTGGCTTTGCCAACCTCTTGGTATGGAAGGTGGTGTACGAGCACGATGGCCGCTACTACATCGACGCGGTGCGGACGGGATGGCGGAGCACCGTTTGCCCCGGCTCGAGCGTGCCGGTGCTGGACATTGCCGAGCACCTGCCGTGGGTCGATCCGGCCAGCCAGCAGGCGCAGGACATCGAGCGCTTTCGTTGGTTCTCTTCGGACTACCTGACGCCGGACCCCGTGCATCCCAATCGCGTCATCGACGCGCGCTACTCCCTCGTGCCGAACCGCATCGATCCGCTGTGGGGGATCGAGCTTTCGCCGGATGCACCGCCGAACCGTCACGTCAGCTTCGTGGCGGACCGCGCCGCAGACGCGGAGGAGTTTGCCGCGCTCGGGGCGCTCTTCTCCGGCGAGGGGTGCCACGGCGTAGAATCCGCCGCTTTCGCCTCGGGTGCATGAGAGCGCTCCGGGCTTAAGGAGGACAGGCATGAAGATCGGCGTCTCGCTCCCCATCCGAGAACTCAAGGACGACATCGGCGCGCTGGTGGCATTCGCGCAAGCGGCTGACGAGCTTGGTTATTCCCACTTGCGGGTGCCGGATCAGGTGCTGCGCCCGAACAGCGGGCATCTGCACGAGCCGCTGATGGCCCTGGCTTATATCGCCGCAGCGACGAAGGACATTGAGCTCTGCCCTTCGGTGATCGTGGCACCGGCGCGGCAGACGGTGCTGCTAGCCAAACAGCTCGCGACATTGGACGCCATGAGCGGCGGGCGGGTACGGCTTGGCATAGGCGTTGGGGGAAGCGCGCCGGAGTACGAGGCCCTTGGCGAGGACTTCCACACCCGCGGTCGGCGTTGCGAAGAGCAGATTGACCTCCTGCGCCGGCTGTGGACGGAAGAGACGGTGGATTTCGAGGGACGCTGGGACACGGTGCATGGCGCGGGCCTCGATCCGCTCCCTGTCCAGCGGCCCATTCCCATCTGGATCGGTGCCGCCGGCGTGCCGGTACCGCGCATCCTGCGCCGCATGGGCCGGCAGGCGGACGGTTGGTTCGTACTTTGTTCGCCGGAACAATTCGATGACGTGAAGGCCCGGATCGACGCCGCTGCGGCGGATGCGGGCCGAGACCCAGGCGAAATCGGCACGGAGGCTGGCGTCGCGGTGGTGGGTGCGCGCGAGGCGGAGTGGAAGGACCGCGTTCAGGGTTGGCAAGCGAAGGGCGTGGGCCGCATCTGCCTGAGGACGCTAGGCGGTGGCCTGGACGCCGACGGCCACATCGCCAAGCTGAAAGAGGCCTGGCAAGAAAAACCATAGCCCGGCGACCTGGCCGGCGTCTCGACGCTGCCTGCCGAGGATGTTGAGGACGCCTGTTCGGTGCGGGCGATGGCGTGAAGGGCCGGCGCTCTGAGCGGTGCGGATTGAGGGAAGGGGCAAGATGAAGCTGTTGGTGGCGAACCGGGGTGAGATAGCGATCCGGGTGATGCGTGCGGCGGCGGAGCTGGGGATCGCGACGGTTGCGATTGCGCCGAGGGACGACGCCGGGTCGCTGCACACGGGCAAGGCGGACGAGTGCGTGACGCTGGAAGGGGTCGGCGCGGCGGCCTACCTGGACATCGGCCAGGTGGTGGGTGCGGCGCGGGAGACGGGCTGCGACGCGGTGCACCCGGGCTACGGCTTCCTGTCGGAGAACGCGGAGCTGGCGCGGGCGTGCGCGGAGGCGGGGCTGGCGTTCGTGGGCCCGCGGGAGGAGACGCTGCGGCTGTTCGGCGACAAGGCGCGCGCGCGGGTTGCTGCCGTGGAGGCGGGGGTGCCGGTGATTCGGGGCATCGACCACGCGGTGACCGTCGAAGAGGCACAGGCGTTCTTCGAGGAGCTCGGTTCCGGCAGCGCCATGATGCTGAAGGCCGTTGGGGGCGGCGGGGGCCGGGGCTCGCGCATGGTGGAGAGCGCCGACGAGGTTGCGGCAGCCTACGAGCGCTGCCGCGCGGAGGCGGAAGCCGCGTTCGGCAACGGCGCGCTGTACGTGGAGGAGTTCATGCGCCGGGCGCGGCACGTGGAGGTGCAGGTTCTGGGCGACGGCAGCGGCGCGGTGCAGCATCTCGGCGAGCGGGAGTGCAGCGTGCAGCGTCGGTTCCAGAAGGTGGTCGAGGTTGCGCCGGCGCCGGGACTTGCGGAGTCGGTGCGGGCGGCGGTGATCGAGTCGGCGGTTCGGTTCGCCTCGAGCGTCGGCTACCTGAGCGCCGGGACGTTCGAGTTCCTGGTGGACGTTTCCGCGGGTGCCTCCGGGGGCGGTTTCGCGTTCATCGAGACGAACGCCCGGCTGCAGGTGGAGCACACGGTGACGGAGGAGGTCACGGGCGTGGACATCGTCGCCTCGCAGCTTCGGCTGGCGCAGGGGGCGACGGTTTCGGATCTGGGTCTGGACGCGGCCATCGCGCCGCGGGGCTACGCCATCCAGTCGCGGGTGTGCATGGAGTCGGTGCGGGAGGACGGCTCGATCGTCCCGACCGGCGGGGTGCTGACGGCGTACGAGGCGCCGAGCGGCCCGGGGGTGCGGACGGACGGCTTCGGCTACGGCGGCTACGAGACGAGCCTGAACTACGACTCGCTGCTGGCGAAGGTGATCGCGCACTCGCCGTCGCCGGACTTCGGCGACGCCATCGCCCGGTCGCTGCGGGCGCTGGCGGAGTTCCGGGTGGAGGGGGTGGAGACGAACATCGCCTTCCTCGAGAGCATCCTCGGCCACGGCGACTTCGCCGCCGGCCGTGTCCACACCCGCTTCGTGGACGAGAACATGGCGATCCTCGCCGCCGCCGAGCAAGGCGCACGCTTCGTCACGCCGCCCGGATTCGAGCCCCAGACGGCAGCAGCGCAACAAGCCGAGCAAGCGGTGGGGCCGGAAGGCTCGGTGGGCTTGGTCGCCCCCATGCAAGGAACCATCGTCGAGATCGGCGTTGCCATTGGCGATGAGGTGCGCGTTGGTCAAGCGGTGGCTGTCGTTGAGGCCATGAAGCTGCAGCACGACATCCGGGCGGATCGCAACGGCGTCGTCTGCGCCGTTTCCATGTCGGAAGGCGACGTGGTGCGCGAGGGCTTTCCCATCGTCTTCCTGCACGAGTCCGATGTCGAAGGTGGCGCCTTGGAGGGCGACACCGGAATGGACCTCGATCACCTTCGGGGCGACATGCAGGAGGTCAACGACCTCATCGACCAAACCCTCGATGTCGCCAAGGCGGAAGCGGTGGCCGGGCTCCGCGAGAGCAACCGGCGCACGCCAAGGGAGAATCTCGACGATCTCCTGGACGCAGGCTCCTTTCGCGAGTTCGGTCCCCCGGCGGCCGGCTCCGCCGCCGGCGGCACCATCATGGGCTTGGGCAG
>VXPR01000066.1 GCA_009839405.1 Gammaproteobacteria bacterium | reverse complement strand
ACCCCCGGCGCTTCCCCGCGCGGTATCCCACCCCTGGCGTTCGGAGATACCACACACATCCCCGGCGGGCCCCCCCCCGCCGCCCTCCGCGCGCCTGCCTTGGGCGTCGCAGCACACGACTTCGACGGCGACGGCGACACCGATTTCTATGTCGCCAACGACGGCGCCGCCAACCACCTTTGGCTCAATCAGGGCGATGGCACCTTTCGCGACGGCGCCGAGCTTGCCTTCGCAGCCTTCAACGCCAACGGAGCTCCCGAAGCCGGAATGGGCGTAGACGCCGAGGACTACGACGGCGACTGCGACCCGGACCTCTTCGTCACACACCTAGCCACCGAAACCAACACCCTCTACGTCAATCACGGCGGCTGGTTCAGCGACAGCACAGCCGGCGCGGGCCTCGCCGCTTCCAGCGGTCCCTACACCGGCTTCGGCGCCGGCTGGATCGACGCCGACAACGACGGCGACTTGGACCTCTTCAGCGCCAATGGCGCAGTGTTCCCCATGGAACGCCAACGGCTCGCCGGCGACCCCTACCCTCTGCGTCAGCGCAACCAGCTCTGGATCAACGACGGCACCGGCGTCTATCGCGAATTCACGAGCGCCGGCGCACTCGACGCCGAAGAGGTGAGCCGAGGCGCAGCCTTCGCGGACCTCGACAACGACGGCGACACCGACATCATCGTCAGCAACAACTCCGGCCCGCCCCGCCTCTACCGCAACGACGCCGCCACCGCGCCTTGGATCGGTCTCGAACTGCCGCAGGGGACAACCGCGACCTTGGCGGGCGAGACATGCCCCCTGCGTCGCGCCAGCACCGACGGCAGCTACGCATCGGCGAACGACCCCCGCCTCCTGTTTCGTCTGCCGCAAGACGAGCCCCGCCGCGTCCACCTGCGCTGGCCAGACGGCCGCAAAACGACAACAGCCCCGTTGCGCCCAAACCGCTACCACCGCCCCAATGCCAAGGATTAGCCCGCATTTCTCACCAGGCCTCGTAGCGAGGGCGACGAGGCGCCGCTGTGGCTGCGGGTGCACGCGTGCCAAAGAGGCACGTCCGCGTGCCAAGAGGCACGTCCGCGTGCCAAGAGGCACGGCGGAAGACGGCGAAGGCATAGCTGGGCACTATGTCGAGGCGGCTGGAGTGAACCTGTCCGAAGGACAGGCGAATGCGTCCGCAGGACGCGCGAATGCGTCCGCAGGACGCGCGAGTGCGTCCGCAGGACGCGCGAGCACCTTGCGCGGCCACAGCGAGTGCATCGTCGTCCGCAAGCGAGGTCTGGCGAGGAATGCGGGCTAGGGGCCCCGCCAAGGCCGTTGCTCTGGTCGCCCGGCTGGCCTGGGACGAGCTTTTGGCGAAGGTGGCATTCGGCAGAAAGTGGCTCTCGGCAAAGGCACCGATGCGCGGCGAGGGGGTCGCAAGAAGGGCATGTGTCAGCCATCTCCTCCTCGCGACCGTCTTGGCGGTGGGAGCCGACAGCCATGCGCTCAAGACGGCGGACCCACGAGGCTTGGGCACCGAACAGGTGGAGCCCAGCCTAAGGCAACGGCTTGACGCCGCGGCCACGCCGACCGAACGCGCCATGATCTGGGGCAGCGAGGGAATGCTCCTCCACGCCCAGCGTCGCCTGAGCGAAGCCCAGGACGCCTACCGGCAGGCGATCGAAGAGCAGGAGTCCGCACGGTGGCGCTACCTGCACGGCGTGGTCCTCGCCGAGTCCGGCGCGCTGGCGGCAAGCGTCACGGACTTCCGCCGCGCCGTGGCACTGGCGCCCGAGGAAATGCCGGCCTGGTACCGGCTCGGTACGGCACTGGTTCAGGTCGGAGATGCGTCCGCCGCCAGAGCGGCGCTGGAACAGGCGAGAAGCCTCGCGCCGGAGTCCGCCTTGGTGCTTGCCGCCCTTGCGGACGTGAGCATCCTGGAGAGTGAGCCTGAAGCGGCACTAGCGCTGCTGAGCGCCGCCTTCCGGCTGGAACCCGAAGCCGGTCAGCTCGCCTACAAGCTCGCCTCAGTGCAACGAAGGCTCGGCAATGTCGCTGAGGCGCAGGCTTGGCTCGAACGCGACCCCGGCAACCGGCTCGCCCCCACCATCGACGATCCGATCCTGCTGGAAGTGGCGAGCCTAAGCCGCACGCCGCGCTTCTATCGCATGGCTGCCGACTGGGCATTGGCTCGGGGCGATGTCGAGGCCGCCATCGAGGCGCTGCAGAGCGCCGTGTCCTTGGCCCCAAGCGACGTTGCACTGCACGAACGCCTCGCTGCCACACTCGCCGAGCATGCGCCGGGCAAGGCTATGGCGGACGTGGAGCGCCTGCTGAAGCTGGCACCAGATTCCGCAACCGGGTGGCGTCTGTTGGCGTGGGTACTGCGTCTCGCCCCAAATGCGAACGCACGAGCGGCCGAAGCGGCGGCGCGCTCCCTGGAACTCGCCGATGTGCCCGGCACTCGAGCCCTGGCGGGCGCCCTTGCCATGCGCGATGGACGCTTCGCCGCCGCCCAAAGCCACTATCGCCATCTCACCGATGCCCAACCCACGGAGCCCCGTCACCACTACTGGCTTGGGATGTCCCGCCTTGCCACGGGTGACTGCCAAGGCATCGCAGCACTCGAGCAGGCGCTGCGATTGCGAGGCGACTGGGGCGAAGCGCACTTGGCGCTGGCCCGTGCAGAGGCCGGCTGTAACCAAGCCAGGAACCGAGAGACCCTCTCCCGTGCCACTGCCCGCGCCACCACCCTCCTCCGGGCCCGCGACGACCCCGACACCCGCTTGACCCTCGCTTTCGTTCTCCTCGCCGCCGGCGACGTCGCGGCGGCGACGGACCTCGCCCGCCGGCAATCACCCCATCCCGACGCCACGATGCTGCTCGAAGCGATCGACCAGGACACCGTGCCAGAGACGCCATTCGCGCCGGGATCTTCCTGGTGGATCCCGCCCGAGGTCCGCCTCGCTTCTGGAGGCGAGGACATCCTGCCCGCGGTGGCGCCGCAGAAGCGCGCGCCGCCCAGCGGCGCACCGTAGTGCGCGTCGGGTCGACGGACGAGATGCCCAACCAGGCGCGGATTCCCTATAGAATGCGCCGCCTTTCCAAAGCCCCACACGGCAGGATCATGGACGGACCGGACTTTGAGAAGTCGGCGCTCATTCCGACGATCGCGCAGGATGCCAGCAGCGGCAAAGTGCTGATGCTGGCGTACATGAACGCAGAATCCTATGCCGAGACGCTGCGCACGCGACGCGTGTGCTACTACAGCCGGTCTCGCGACAAGCTGTGGCGCAAGGGCGAGGAAAGCGGCAATGTGCAGCATTTGAAGCACCTCTACTACGACTGCGACGGCGACACGCTGCTCGTAAGGGTGGAGCAGGTGGGTGGCGCGGCCTGTCACGAAGGCTACGAGAGCTGCTTTTTCCGCGAGGTGGACCCGGACACGGCAGCGGCACACATCATCGCCGAGCCGGTGTTCGATCCCGCCGAGGTGTACGGCCGCTCCTGATCGCGCCCCGAGCTCGACTCAAGAGTCGAGCCGCCCCGCACATTCCTAAACCCAACCAACGGGTTACATCGCCATGAGCAACCTTTTGAAACTTGGCATTCCGGCAGGAAACCTGCAGGAGTCCACCGCGGACCTCTTTCGCCGCGCCGGCTACGTCATCACGTTTTCCTCCCGCTCGTACTTTCCCGAGATCGACGATCCCGAGATCGACTGCATGTTGGTGCGGGCGCAGGAGATGGCGCGCTACGTCGAGCAGGGCGTGCTGGACGCCGGCATCACCGGCCACGACTGGGTGGTGGAAACCGGCGCCGACGTCGAGGAACTCGCGGACTTCGTGTTCGCCAAGGTGACGCGTCGCCCCACCCGCTGGGTGCTGTGCGTGCCGAACGACTCCGAGGTGCAGTCGGTTACCGACCTTCAGGGCAAGCGCATCGCCACCGAGGTCATCAACCTGACCAATCGGTATCTCGCCCGTCACGGCGTCACTGCTGACGTGGAGTTTTCCTGGGGCGCCACGGAGGTCAAGCCTCCGCGCCTGGCCGACGCCATCGTCGAGGTGACCGAGACCGGCAACTCCCTGCGCGCCAACAACCTTCGCATCGTCGACGAGGTGCTTTCGAGCACGCCTCGCCTGATCGCCAATCGTGACGCGCTCGCCCGGCCCTGGATTCGCACCAAGCTCGACAACATCGCCCTGATGCTGCGCTCGTGCCTGGCCGCCGAAGGTCGGGTGGGACTGATGATGAACGTGCGCGCCGCGGACTTGGATCAGGTCACGTCCATCCTTCCGGCGATGCGCAACCCCACCATCTCGCACCTCACCGACACCGACTGGCTCGCCCTCAATACCATCATCGACGAGACCACGGTGCGCACCATCGTTCCGGCGCTGAAACAGGCGGGCGCAACGGGCATCATCGAGTACCCCATCAACAAGGTGATCGAATGATCGAGCGCCTCAAGGCCGGCGCAACCGTGCTGTCGCCAGACGGCGCGGCGTTCGCGGTCGATGAGGAATTGGCCGCCGCATTCGAGCCGGGCGACCGGCTGGTGGCGACCGAGGGAGCCGGGCTGCTCCGGATTCCCAACGCAGAAGCGCGCCGGGCCGATGAGGCGGTGACGGCTGCGAGCGACGCATTCGGCGCCATGAACGCGGTGAGCGACGACGCCATCGTCGGTTTCTACGCCGAGGCTTCCGCACGGCTCGAAGACGATGCGGTTTGGAATGCCATCGCCGAAATCAACGCCGAAGATGTCCGGCGGACGCACCAGCGAGGTCGCTCCACGACGCGGCTTGCGGTGTTTGACGCCATGCGCGGCAAGATGATCGAGGGCCTGAGGGGCTGGGCCGAGATGCCTTCGACGCGCGGCTCGGTGTTGGAGACGATTGCCCACGACGGCTTTCGCGTCGAGCTTGTGGGAGCGGCGTTGGGGCCGGTGGCGTTCGTGTTCGAAGGGCGGCCAAACGTGCTCGCGGACGCATGCGGGGTGTTGCGAGGGGGCAATACGGTTGTTTTCCGCATCGGCTCGGATGCCTTGGAAACGGCCCAGGCGATCATGCAGCAGGTTGTCCGACCCGCACTCGCCGAAGCTGGATTGCCGGCCGGTGCCGTGTCCTTGGTGGACAGCGCCGCCCACGCCGCCGGCTGGGCGCTCTTCCTCGATCCGCGATTGGCCTTGGCCGTCGCCCGCGGCTCTGGGGCAGCGGTGGAACTGCTCGGTGCCTTGGCGCGATCTGCGGGAACGCCGGTGAGCCTGCACGGCACGGGTGGGGCCTGGATGGTGGTATCCGAATCCGCCTCCACCCGGAGCTTGCGCGAGGCAGTGACGCGCTCGCTGGACCGCAAGGTCTGCAACACGCTCAATACCTGTTGTGTACTGGGCGCAAATCCACAAGAGCATGTCGCCACGGTGCTCAAGGCGCTCGCCGCCGCTGGGGAGGCACACGGGCAGTCTTTCCGCCTGCATGTGGCAGAAGGCGGGCGGCACCTGGTGCCCGAATCCATGTTCACGACCCCGGTGCGGGTGATGCGCGCCGAAGGGGAAGTCACGGAAATGCAGGCGGATATGTTGGCGGCAGACGCACTCGGTCACGAGTGGGAGTGGGAGGAGACGCCGGAAGTCACGCTCACGGCAGCCGCCACCCTCGACGAGGCCATTGCCGCATTCAACGCCCAAAGCCCTCGCCTCGTGGGCACCCTCGTGTCCGACGATGCGGACGAGCACGAGCGCTTCTGGCGCACGCTGGACGCCCCCTTCGTCGGCGACGGGCACACCCGCTGGGTGGATGGCCAATACGCGCTTGGCAAGCCGGAACTCGGCCTTTCCAACTGGCAGGGCGGTCGGCTCTTTGCACGTGGGGGCGTGCTGACGGGCGACAGCGTCTTCACCGTCCGCACACGCTACATCACGACCAGTAGGTAAGCGCCGTAGAACGCAGCTCGTAGGGGATGGGCTTGTCCCGTCCATACCGAGCTTTCGTCGATGCATTCAAGGCGGGCGGGGACAAGCCCCGCCCCTACGGGGCCCGTGCCGGCGCGCCCTGACGGGCGCGTTGGCAGTTCGCTTGCGCGAACTGCTGCGTTTCGACGAACTCCTCGGTGCATTCAAGGCGGGCGGGGACAAGCCCCGCCCCTACGGGGCCCGTGCCGGCGCG
>VXPR01000556.1 GCA_009839405.1 Gammaproteobacteria bacterium | reverse complement strand
CAGGAAGGCCCTCGCATCCCCAACAACGGTGGTGCGGGGCACTTTCCTGTCACTCCCCCCTTTCGGGGGAGTCGAAAAGCGCCTCGCTTTTCGGAGGGGGGGCCTTCTCGCAGGGGGGGTTCTCAACGCCGCCTCAGGCGTCGCTTTCTACGGCGCGGTCTCCTAGCGCCACAGCAACCCCGTAGGGGCGGGGCCTGTCTCCGCCCGTGCCGAGGTCACCGAGCATCTGCGCGCCCGTCAGGGCGCGCCGGGACGGACAAGCCCGTCGCCTTCGAACTGCTCTCTGGGGCGCAGCCTTCTAGCCCGTTGGTATGATGCCGAGCGACACGCTGTGGGGAGCGGGACGCCATCGAGGGTGGCGGACGAGATAAAAGGATGTCGCGACGAAAGGGATTCCTCATCGCCGCCGCGGTACTCGCCGGGTTCCTCGCCCTTGCCGCATTGATGGTGTCCCTAGCACCCGAGCCGGAGCGGCGCGATCCGCCATCTCGCGTTCCTTTTGTGCAAACGGCGGCGGTGGCAGCGGGGGTTGGGGCCATCCCCGTGCACGGTGCCGGCGTCGTGCGACCGGTCGCCGAGGTCGATCTTGCCCCACAGGTCGGCGGGCGCGTCGTCTGGGTGGACCCGGCGTTGCAGAGCGGCGGACGAGTCACCGCCGGTCAAGTCCTGTTCCGCCTGGATGCCGCAGACTATGAGCTCGGGGTGCTGCAGGCGGAGGCGGCACTGGAGGCTCGTCGCGTGGAGCTCCTCAAGGCCGAGGAGGCCGCCGCCATCGCCGCCGACGAGTACGAGCGATTCGCCGCTCGTGCCGGCGCGGATGCGCTGCCGGCCACCCCCTTGGTGCTGCACCGGCCACAACTGGAGGCCGCCCGCACTGCCTTGCGGCGGGAGGAAGGTGCGGTTGCCCACGCCAAGCTCGCGCTTGCCCGGACGCAGGTCACGGCACCCTTCGACGGCATCGTGCGCGAGGAGTCGGTCGAAACCGGCCAGTTGATGACCGCACATGTGCCGGTTGGACGAATCTTCGCGACCGACGCCGTGGAGGTGGTGGTGCCGCTCGCGGACGCGGAGGCGAGCCTCATTTCTGGGCTCTGGCAGGACGGCGGCACTGAACGCGCCGAAGCGATCGTGCATGCCGAATACGGCGACGTGCGGGGCAGTTGGCGCGGGTTTGTGGACCGGGCCTTGGCGTCCCTTGACGAAACCACCCGCACGATCGAAGTCATCGTCAAGGTGCCGAACCCGTTTGCTGTGACCGACGCAACGGAACAGGCACACCCCCCGCTGCTGGTGGGCAAGTTTGCCGAAGTGACCATCGACGGCGCGGCACCCGGGAGGTACTTCCGCCTTCGACGTGCAGCCCTGCAACCGGGGGACGAGGTTTGGTGTCTGCGTGAGGACGGCACCGTGCGCATCGTGCCGGTGCGGGTCTTGCAGCGGCTGGACGATGAGGTCTTCGTCACCGGCCCGCTCGATACCGATGAGCCAGTCATCGTCGGCGGCATTCGCTTCGCCACGGACGGAATGGCGGTGCGCACGGCAGACGACGAGAGTCCTGCGACGCCCGCGCAATGAACGGCGCTAGCCACGGGGAACCTGCCGGTCCTATCGCCTATATGGCGAGCAACCGCGTTGCCGCCACGCTGCTCATGCTCGGCATCTTGGCCGCGGGGCTGGTTTCGCTCGGTGGCCTTGAGCGCGAGGCCTGGCCGGTCGTGCCCTTCAACACGATTGAAGTCAGCATGGCGTATCCGGGCGCGACTCCGCACGAGATTGAAGAGTCCATCGTCGCCAAGATCGAGGAGGAGTTGCGTCCGCTTGAGGACGTGAAGGCGGTGAAGTCGGTGGCGGCGCCGGGCATGGCTTCGATCCGGGCGGAACTCAAGACCGACACGGACATCGGCCGCGCCTTGGAGGACATCAAGTCTGCCGTCGCCCGCATTCAGTCCTTCCCCGGCGCGGCTGAGCGTGCCGAGTTCCGCGAGATGAGCTACCGCCAGAGCATGATTCGGCTCATCGTGCATGGCGACATATCCGAGCGCGCGCTCAAGGAGCTTGCGAGCCAGATCGAGGAGGAGCTGGCAACGTTGCCAACCGTCTCCTATGTCGAGACGACCGGGACAAGGCGCTACGAGATATCCGTCGAAGTGCCGCTCGTGCGGCTGCGGGCGCTTGGGTTGACGCTGGCAGACGTCGCTGCGGCGGTGCGAGGCGCTTCGCTCGACCTTTCCGCCGGCAGCATCGACACGAGCGAGTCGCAAGTTCGTGTTCGCACCCTCGGCCAGCGCTACGACCAGCAGGACTTTGAGGACATCGTGCTGGTTGCCGGCACCGACGGCACGGCGATTCGGCTTGGCGACGTCGCCACCGTGCACGACGCCTTCGAGGACGTGGACCTGATCCTGCGCCATCAGGGCAATCCGGCCGTTTTCGTCGAGGTGTCCCGCGCCGATGGCGAGCAGGTGATGGATGTGGCCGAGGCGGTGCACGAGCACATCGCCCACGTGGTGGTGCCATCGCTGCCCGATGGAGTTGGCGTCACCATCTGGAACGACGACTCGCAAACCTACTCCGAACGGCTGAATCTGCTTCTCAAGAACGGGCTCTTGGGCCTCGCCCTCGTCATGGTGGCGCTGGCGCTGTTCCTGGAGATCCGCTTGGCCGTGTGGGTCGTGGTGGGTCTCCTGACGGCCGGCATCGGTGCCCTTGCGGTGATGATGGTGTTCGACATCGCCATCAACACCATATCGCTCTTCGCCTTCGTCCTTGCCATCGGCATCATCGTCGACGACGCCATCGTCGTCGCGGAGCACATACATCAAGAGCGGATGCGCGGTACGGACAGCGTTGTCGCGGCAATTCGCGGCACACGCCGAATTCGGGGGCCGCTGACCTTCGCCGTGCTCACTTCCGTCGCGGCGTTCGTTCCGCTCCTCTACATTCCGGGCGGCATCGGCGAGGTGTGGACAGCCCTGCCGGTCATCCTCATTGGCATGTTGTTGATCTCGCTGGTCGAATCGCTGTTCATCCTGCCCAAGCACCTGGCCCACCTGCCCGGCCCCGACTTCACGCCAACCGGCGCCGTCGATCGCTTCTTTGCCCGCACCCAAGGCGGGGTAGAACGGGCGTTGCGGCGGTTCATCGACGGGCCGCTTGATCGGGCCCTCCGGTTCTCGACCGAGCAGCCAGCCGTGATCTTGGCCTCGGTCATCGGCCTTTTCTTTTTCACCGTCTCCCTGCTCCCGGCCGGAATCGTCCCCACCACTTTTGCCGACGTGGTGGAGGGCGATTTCGTCTCGGCCACCATCGAAATGCCGGACGGCACCACCGCCGAGCGCACGCACGAGGTGGCGCTGTCGCTGGAAGAGATCGGCCAGCGCGTGCTCGATCGGCTCTCGGCGGAACAGGGGCAGGAGTTGGTGACGGGCGTGATGATCAGCGTCGGCCAAGGGCCTCGCGTGGAAGGGGGAGGACTCAATCCCGCGCCGAGGCTGAACCCGCAGGCCAACATCGCCACCATCGAGTTCAAGCTTGTGAGCGCGCAGGAGCGCGACATCTCGACCATCGCCGTCATGCAGGCATGGCGTGACGAAGTGGGCGTGGTGCCATACGCGAGGGGTGTTGCCTTCAGCGGCGAGGTGATCGATCTCGGCGCGCCGGTGGAAGCGGTGCTGTCGCATCCGGACCCGGACCAGCTCGGCGAGATCGCCGATGTCGTCGTCGATGACCTCCGGAGTGTCGCTGGCGTGTTCGACGTGCGCTCGGATCATGCCCCCGGTGTTCGAGAGCTGCAGCTCTCGCTGCTCCCGGACGCGCGCACGCTCGGCTTCACCGTGGCAGGGCTGGCACGGCAAGTCCGCTCTGCCTTCTTTGGCGCCGAAGCCTTGCGCTTGCAGCGCGGAGCGGAGGAAGTGCGGGTGTACGTGCGCTTGCCGGAGGACGAGCGCGACGCCATAGCCGACATTGAGGCACTCATTGTTCAGGCGCCGTCCGGCGAACGCGTGCCGCTCACCCACGTGGCGGCATTGAGCATGGGCACGTCGCCACCCACCATCCGACGCAAGGACGGCCAGCGCGTGGTGACGGTGACGGCCGACGTGGACGACAGCGTGATCAGCGGCGGCGAGGCCAATGCAGTGCTCGAGGACAGCATCCTCGCCGAGCTCACGGCGTCCAATCCGGAACTCACCTACTCTTTTGGCGGCGAGCAGCAACAGCAGCTCGAGTCCATCGACTCGCTCTATCGGGGCTTCATGCTCGCCATGCTGGTGATCTTCGCCTTGCTCGCGATTGCGCTTGCCTCCTACGGGCGTCCATTCATCGTCATGGCGATCGTGCCGTTCGGATTGATCGGCGTGATCCTGGGGCACCTGGTGCTCGGCGTGGCGGTGAGCGCGGCGTCCCTCCTTGGCTTCTTTGGCCTGAGTGGCGTGGTGGTCAACGACTCTCTCGTGATGATCGACTTCATCGACGAGCGCCTGAAGGCCGGCGACTCGCCCACCGAAGCGATCGTCGAGGGTGCCAAGGGCCGCTTTCGGCCCATTCTGCTCACGTCGCTGACCACCTTCCTGGGCTTCACTCCCCTCATCCTTGAACGCGCCATCCAAGCCCAGTTTCTCGTACCCTTTGCCGCCTCCCTGGGTGTCGGCATCCTCGTCACCACGGCCCTGCTCATGGTGCTGATTCCGGCCCTGATGTCGATCTACCTCGGCTTGAAGGCCCGAACCGCACCGGCAGTGGCCTGACGGCGATGCGCCTCGCCCTGGGCGGTTGCGCCCGCATCTGTGGTACGGTTACGACGGAGACCAAAGTGGGCCAAATCGGTGACTTCACGGCAATTTGTGACCCCACACGATCTCGGCGAACGGAAGGATGATGGGTGGCAACTCAGGCGACATTGGTTGAACGGGGCCAGGCAGCGTCCTCGCTGAGTCTGCCGGAAGAGCTGCTGCTGGCACTGCTCGACGAAGAGAGAGGCTATTTTCGTCAGGTTCCCGGCTGGAACCTCAACTGTGCAATGGTGGGCGCGGCACTCGGTGAACTGTCGCTGCTCGGGCGCATCGATACCGATCTCACATCGCTGACTCTGCTCGATGCGACCCCCACGGGTCGCCCGCTGCTCGACCCGATCTTGCGGGAAGTCGCCGCCGGATCGGGAACGCACGATGCCCGCTACTGGATCGAGCGGCTTGCGCCACAATCCGATTCGGTGATTTCCGAAGCGCTGGACGAACTGGTTCGGCGCCAGTTTCTCGATGCCCACGACGGCGGTTTCTATACCTTCGCAAGGCGCCAGCGGAGGGGCAAGATCGCTTCCGGAGAAGACCAGGTAGTTGGTGAGTATGTCAATGCGCAGCTCGCCAAGGTCATCTTCACGGACGAGATTCCGGGGCCGCGAGAGGTCATCCTCACGGGCCTCGTCAACGCCTGTCGCGTGTTCCATTTGATGTATCAACTCGATGAGGAAGTGGAAGAACGGATTCGGTTCGTTAGCCAAATGGACCTGATTGGCCAGGCGATTGCGGCGGCGGTGAGCCAGAGCATCCTAGCGCCGGCGCTGCGCCGGCCTTCGCTGACCAAGCCCATCCCCACCGTGTCCTTGCGCGATCTGGTGTTCAACCAAGAGCTGCGCGAGGGCAGGCTGCCGGCAGCTTTCGCCAATCTCGCCGCCAAGCACGGTCCGGTGTTCGAGATTCCGGTGCCGTTCCGGCCGAACATCATTGTCCTTGCAGGGCTCAAGACGAATGAGTGGGCGCATCGCATGGGGCGGGTGTACTTGCGATCGAAGGAGTATTTCGAGGGCGTTGACAAGGCGTATGGCGTGTCGCGCTCGATGCACTCCATTGACGGCGCCGATCACTTTCGCTTTCGAAAGTCAATGAACACCGCCTATTCTCGCAAGACCCTTACCAGGCGTCTTGATGAGGTCTACGACCTGGCCCGCGCCCACATGGCGCGCTGGGAAGTCGGCACGACGATGCCGGTGCAGACGATGTTGCGACCATTTATCAACGCACAGACATCACCACTGCTCGCCAACATCGACACGCAGGACGAGATTGTCGATGCGCTCGAATACAAGGTGCGCGTGCTCAATGTCGGCATCATCAAGATGCTGCCGAAGTTCATGCTGAAGACCCCGTCAATGCGCCGCCGGGCAGGGTC
>VXPR01000172.1 GCA_009839405.1 Gammaproteobacteria bacterium | reverse complement strand
TTCTCGGAGGGGGGGCCGCCTGCGGGCTGTGCAGAGGCGCTAGTCCGCGCTAGCGAAACGCCTTTTCCTGGGAGGCACCATCCCAAGACGCCGAGCCGCCAGTCGCTCGATGAACGCGGACGGCGGACGCGCCCGAAGGGAACCCGATCCGAGGCTACTGCGTGGCCTCGCGTCGGGTGGCGGACATCAGGCGTTCCAAGGCGCGGGCCACGGTTTGCGGAGAGCCGCTGCGGCGGGCCAGCAGGGCATAGAAGCTCGGCACGACGAACAGGGTCAGGAAGGTGGCGAGGGAGACTCCCGAGAAGACCACGATGCCGAGCACGGTGCGGCTTTCCGAGCCGGCGCCGGTGGCGAGGATCAACGGGATCGAACCCATGACCGTCGAGATCGTGGTCATGATGACCGGCCGCAGGCGGATGCCGGAGGCATAGACGATGGCGTCTTCGAACTCATAGCCCTGATCGCGCATCTGGTTGATGAACTCGACAAACAGCACGCCGTTCTTGGCGGCGATGCCGATCAGCATCACCATGCCGATCTGGCTGTAGATGTTGAGCGTCGAGTCTGTGAGGAAGAGCCCGAGCAGCGCGCCGCTGATGGCGAGCGGCACCGTCACCAGAATCACCATTGGATGGATGAAGCTCTCGAACTGCGCCGCCAGCACAAGGAAGACGATCAAGAGCGCGATGCCCACCGTGAAGGCGAGGCTGCCGCTCGCCTCCTTGTACTCGAGCGACTCGCCCTGGTAGTCGATCTGGGCCTCGTCGGGGAATGACTCGCGCACCACCTGTTCGAGGAAGCCGAGCGCATCGCCGAGCGCGACGCCCGGTGCCAGGCTAGCCGAGAGCGTCACCGACCGCAGGCGGTTGTACCGGTTCAGCCGGCCGGGTCCCGCCCGCTCGCTCACCTCAATCAGGTTCGCAAGCGGCACCAGCTCTCCGCTCCGTTCGGAGCGCACGTAGATGTTGGTGAGGTCCTGCGCCGAGGCGCGCTGGTCGTCCTGCGCCTGCAGGATCACGTCGTACTCCTCGCCATCTTTCACATAGGTGGTGATGCGCTGCTCGCTCATCATGGTGGAGAGGGTGCGGCCGATGTTCTGCACCGAGATGCCAAGCTCCGCCGCGCGGTTCTTGTCGATGCGAACGATGGCCTGCGGCTGCGTCTCCTTGAGGTCGCTGTCGAGGCGGACGAGGCCCGGGAACTCCCGCGCCCGGTTCAGAATCTGGTCGCGCCAGTCGGCGAGCGTCTCGTAGTCCGGTCCGCCGAGCACGAACTGCACCGGTTGGCCGCCGCCGCGCCGCGACAGTCCCGAACGCATGAAGGCGAAGGCGCGCACGCCCGGGATCGTCTGCCATTGTCCGTTGATGCGCCCCTGTGCTTCGGCGGTCGTCACGTCGCGATCCTGCCAAGGCCCCATCGTCACCATGATGACGCCGCTGTTGGAGGAACTCCCGCCCCAGCCCGGCACCGCCATCACCACCACGTCGGCAATGCCCTCGCGAACCATCTGCATGGCCGGCATCTCGAGCTTCATCGCCTCCTGCTTCATGCGCTCGATGCCCATGCCCTCGGCGCCTGAGAACATCGCCATGAACGCGCCCTGATCCTCCGCCGGTGCGTACTCCTGCGGCACCTTCTGCAGCAGGAACCACGCCGCGCCCAAGGTCCCCGCAGCCACCAGCACCGCCGTCCAGCTATGCCGTATGAGCACGCGCAACACCGCCGTGTAGCCGCGCCGGAGCGCCGCGAAGCCCCGCTCGATGCCCCGCGTGACGAAGTTCTCGCCGGAGGACTTGCGCAAGAGCTTGGCGCACATGGCCGGCGTCAACGACAGCGCCAGCACGCTCGAGAACACCACCGCCGCAGCGATGGTGACGGCCAGTTCGCCAAAGATGACGCCGATGTTGTCGGTGAGGAACATGATGGGCGTGAACACCGCCACCAGCACCGCCGTGGTGGCGATGACGGCGAACGCCACCTGCCGCGAGCCGTTGTAGGCGGCGAGCAGCGGCGGCTCGCCCTCCTCGATGCGCCGGTGGATGTTCTCGAGCACGACGATGGCGTCGTCCACCACCAGGCCAATCGAGAGCACCAGCGCCAGCAGCGTGATGAGGTTCACAGTGAAGCCAAACGCGGCGAGAGCGATGAAGGCGGAGACGAGGCACACCGGAATGGTCACGGCCGGTATCACCATCGTCCGGAGCGAGCCTAGGAAAGCGAGGATCACCAGGCTCACCAGCACGATGGTGATGGCGATGGTGGCATAGACCGAGTTGATGGCCTCGCGGATGAACACCGAATCGTCCGAGCCGGTGGAAAGCGTGATGTGTTCCGGCAGCGTCTCGTTGAGCTGGTCAAGTTCTGACTTCACCTCCTCCAACGTCTCGAGGGTGTTGGCGGTGGACTGCTTGATGATGCCGATGCTGACGGTGGGCAGGCCGTTGGCGCGATAGATGGCACGGTGGTCGCGGGGTGCCGTCTCGACCCGCGCCACTTCGCCGAGGCGCACGAGGTGGCCGTCGTCGCCGCGCGTGATGACGAGTTGCTGGAAGTCGCGCTCGGTCTCGAAGCCACGGGCGACGCGCACGGTGAGCTCGCGGTTAAGCGTCTCGATGCGCCCGGCCGGCAGTTCCAGATTCTCCCGCCTGAGCGCCGCCTCGATGTCGTTGACGGTGAGGTTGCGCGCCGCCAGCGCCAGCCGGTCGATCCACACCCGCATTGCCGGCCTCGCGCCGAAGACGCTTGCGTTCGCAACGCCCGGAATGACGGCAAAGCGGTCGGCGATGTAGCGCTCGGTGTAGTCGGTGAGGTCCATGCGCGAGAGGTTCTCGCTCACCACGTTGATGTACATCACCGGCCGGGCGTCGGAATCTTGCTTGCGGACTTCCGGCGGGTCCACGTCTTCCGGCAGCGCACGGTTCACCCGCGCCACCCGGTCGCGCACGTCGTTGGCGGCGCCGTCGATGTCGCGGTCGAGGTCAAACTCGATATTGATGGAGGAACGCCCGTCCTGGCTCGACGACCGGATCGACTTGATGCCGGCGATGCCGCTGATCTGGTCCTCTACCACAGTGGTGACGCGAGACTCGACCACATCCGCGGAAGCGCCGGGATAGCTCGTCGAGATGGACACCACCGGCGGCGTGATGTCGGGATACTCCCTGAGCGGCAGCGCGCTGAAGCTCAAGACGCCAAACGCCACCAGCGTGAGGCTGATGACGGTGGCGAAAACCGGACGCTTTACCGACGTGTCGGACAGCCACATGGTCCTATCCTCCTTGGGCGGCCGGTCCTCCCGGCCGTCCTCCGGGTGGTCCTCGCCGACCCGCGCCGGGAGGTTCGTTGCCAGCGACGCGCACCGGAACGCCGGGCCGCACCTTGATGACCCCCTCGGTGATGACCTCCTGGCCGACGTTGAGCCCGGTGATTGCCTCGGCCCAGCCAGCGCGACGGATGCCGAGGTCGATTGCGGTCATGGCGGCGCGGCCTTCGTCCACCGTATAGACGAAGGTATCGTCGCCGCGCTGCAGCAAGGCGGTCTCCGGCACCATCAGCCCGTCGCGGCTGGCGGTGGTGAGGCGGACGGTCATCAGCATCCCCGGCCGCAGCAGGAGCTCGGTGTTGTCGATCAGGGCGCGCACCGGCACGGCGCGGGTGACCGGGTTGATGCGCGAGGAAACGGTCTCGACCGAGGCGGTGAACTCCCGGTCGGGGAAGGCGACGCTGTGGGCCGTGAGGGCGAGCCCTGGCCTGACCTCGCCGAAGTGGACTTCGGGTATGGCGAAATCGAGCTTGATGAGGGAGATGTCGTCCAGCGTGGTGATGGCGGTGCCGGGAGTGATGAGGGTGCCGGCGCTCACCATGCGGAAGCCGAGCACCCCGGAGAAGGGTGCCCGGATCAGCCGATCCGAAAGCCGGGCGACGATGGCCTGATAGCGGGCGGTGGCGGCGGAAAGCCGCGCCCGCGCTTCGTCCACATCGGAAACCGGCACGCTGCCTTGGGTGAGGAGGTCATTCAGGCGCGTGTGCTGCGTGCGCGCGTCGATGAGGTTGGCTTCGGCCTCCGCCAAGAGCGCCGTCTGCTCCTGATTCGTGAGTTCGACGAGCACGTCACCTACGTTGACGTAGTCGCCATCGTCGAAGCGCACGCGACGGATGGCGTCGGTGACCTTGGCGGTGACGGTGACGGATTCGTTGGCGAGCGTGGTGCCAACGGCCTCGACGACATCGGCAATTGCCCGCACTTCCGCCGGAGCCGTCACCACGAGAGCCGCCGGCCTCGCACCGCCGCCGGCACCGGGCCAGCCCCCGCCACCACCGCCGGAAGCGGCCTCGTCGCCGCAGCCGTAGAGCAGCGTGAACCCTAACGCGAGAAGAACAGGTCGCAAGGCGATCCCTCCTCGAAGTCGAGCCGCACTTTAGCACCAACACCGACACACACGGCAAGACCCTGCAAAAAAAGCAACGATCCGGTCGCAGCCGGTTCCCTACGAAGAAAAGGCCGTCCCCGGCCTTTCTCGGAGGGGGGTGGCAAGGTTCGGCTGAGGGCGACGGCGAAGCGGACCAGCCCCCCTCCGAGAAAAGGCGAGGACGCCTTTTCTCGACTCCCCCGCAAAGGGGGGTGACAGGAGGGCCCGCGAACCGCTTGGGTCAAGACGGGCCGCAGGGGCGACCCTTATGGTCGCCCGTCTCGAACGCATCGAGGAGTTCGTCGAAGCGCAGCAGTTCGCGCAAGCGAACGGCTGACGCGCCCGTTAGGGCGCGCCGTCAGCCCGACTGCTCCTCGAACTCCCGCACCAGCTTCGCCGTGGCCACCCTCCGCCAGGCCCTTTCAATGATGTCCGGCAGGGCATCCCAGCGCACCGTTTCGAGGTTGATCAGCACCATCGGGTAATCCGCGTAATGGTCCGTGATGTAGAAGGTTTCCGGCGCGGCCTGCATCAACATTTCGCGCTCCATCATGTCGCAATGGATGGCGAGGCCACCCTCCGCCTCCGACCGCAGTCTGGCGAGAAACCTGCGCTTCACCTTGAGCGAAGGGGTGCCGTAGCTGCGGCTCTCCTCGACGCCGGGAAACTGCCTGGCGACCTCGACGACGCGAGCGAAAAGCTCGGCCAGGTGCTCGTTGGGCGGAAACTTGATGGGAGCCGGTTCTCTGGCCATCACCGCGTCTCGGAAGAACAGGGCGCATCGACCAGACCCGCGAGGGCCTCGTCCGACGGCGGCCCGGCATGGCGGCCGCAAATGCCTCCCGTGGCGTCGATGCGGAGCACGTAGGCCGCAGCCTCGTCGTCCACCGCGGCAACTTCCCGCCACGTATCGGCGCTTTCGTAGGCGAGGAAGAAACTCCCTTCGACCTCTGCCGGCATCACGCCTTTCATCATTCTCCGGAACATCCCCCGCATGAAGCGGGAGGTTTCGCCTATCACGACGATGCTGAAGACGGGCATGTGATCCTCGGTGGCGGAAGACTCCACCCGCAGGTGCATGGGGGGCGTTGGCGTCCCACTGCCCGATCGTTCGTCCGCCCACTCGGCAACGTGATGGCCCCAAGCCCGGGTCTGGTCGCCCGACTCCTGCGAGAACCCGACGATGAGCAGTGCGCCAAGCACCGAGTGCGGCTCGATGGTCACGTCGTCGCCGTCGAGTGCCGTCAGCGGCAACGCGGCAACCGTGGCGCCACTTTCCGCCCACGCCAAGGCACCGCACGCGAACGCCAACGCGCACGCCACGGCGCAGCGCTTTCCCTTATGCATACTCAGCTCCCCCACAATCCCTTCCGCGAGTATCCCCCGTCCGACGACTGTCGTCACGGAACCCGTCCTGGTTTTCGCCGCGCCAGAACCCAAGTCGCGTGAGACATCGCCCTCCACTCGCGTGCGAGATTGCCCTTTCGGGCTCCCACCCCTTGCGTTCCGTCTCCAATGGCGCTCCACCCGAGCTTTCGTTGGAGAAACCATGCTCAAGTTCATCCTGGAAGAGCCCGAACGGCCCCCCATTCTGGACGAAGTCCTGACCCATGCCGAGAGCATGCTCGCGAAGATCGAGCCCGGCATGGAGCGGCAGGTGCGCCCCGCCCGGCGCCGGAAGGCGCCCCACAGGTAGATATTATAGTCCGCCGCCCTCATATCCAGGTAAGTCGCGTGCGTGCAAAAGCACAGCGAAGACAAT
>VXPR01000214.1 GCA_009839405.1 Gammaproteobacteria bacterium | reverse complement strand
CCTGCGGTACGATGCCCCGGTGCCGACCGACGCCGACCTCCGCGCCGCCGCCGAGCAGCGCCGCGTCCTACAGCGCGCCCCCGTCCTCGGCGAGCACAACGAGCCCATCCTGCACGGGCCCCTGGGGCTCTCCCAATCAGAGTTCGATGCGCTGGTCGTGGAGGGCGTCGTCGCGCAGGGGGTGGGGGCAACCCGCGAGGGAGTAGGCTGGGAAGTGACGAAACTCCTCGCTCCGGCGCATCCCCATCAGGTTCCCTGTGAAGATATCGGGCATCGAATTCCCAGGACGGCTGCTGGACGCCTTGGGCGACGACAAGCTCGTCGTCTTCGCGGGCGCGGGCGTTTCGATGGGGGAACCGGCACGCCTCCCGAGTTTCAGAGAGTTGGCAGAGGCGATCGCCCAGGGCACTGGGGAACTGTCGCCGGGAGCCGAGCCTGAAACGCGCTTTCTCGACAGGCTCTACATCGACGGAGTGGAAGTCCACTCGATCGCGGCGCAAGCGCTCTCAAGGGCTGACCTGGAACCCACCGACCTCCACCAGTCTCTGCTGCGGCTCTATCCAAGAGCGAACTCGACCCGCATCGTCACCACGAACTTCGACATGCTGTTCGAGCAAGCGGCGAAGGGCGTGTTCGGATCTCAGCCAGAGGCATTCAGGGCTCCGGCCCTGCCTCAGGGCGGCAAGTTCAACGGGATTGTCCATGTCCACGGTTCCATCGATCGCCACGAGGAGATGGTGCTGACGGATGCCGACTTCGGCAAGGCGTATTTGACCGACGGGTCGGCGCGGCGTTTTCTGGTCGATCTATTCGACTCGTTCACCATCCTCTTTGTTGGCTACAGCCACGAAGATGTCGTCATGAGGTATCTCGGCGGTGCCCTGCGAGAAAGTGGACAAGGAAACCGTTTCGTGCTCACACACGAAACTGACGACAGCAAATGGCAGCTTCTCGGCATTGAACCGGTGCTCTACGAGAAGTCACCCGAAGGCAGCCATGCCGCTCTTCAGGAAGGCATCGATGGTCTCGTGAACTATGCGAGGCGGGGTGTCCTCGATTGGCAGCGTGATATCACGGACATCGCGAGCAGGCCGCCCTCCCTCGATGAAGAAGCAATGGACTTGGTTGACGATGCCCTATCCAATCCTATGCGGGCGCGCTTTTTCACCGACTCCGCATCAGATCCGGAGTGGATCGCATGGCTGGACCGGCACGAACATCTGGACATGCTCTTTGTCGCGTCTGACCACGAACTCGCGGGCCAGCATGTGCAATTGGCACGTTGGCTGGCCGAGACGTTCGCACACGACCACGCCGACCTGCTGTCTCTCCTCATTCAAAGCAAGGGGATGCGGCTTCACCGGGTCTTCTGGTGGGAGCTGGCGAGGACTGTCGGATCTGATCGGCAGCCACCAGTTGATCGCGATGTTCTAGCTCGATGGGTGTCTTTGTTGCTCACGACGATGCCACCGGTTCTGGACGAGCATGTGCTGCTACGGATGGGCCAGCGCTGCGCCGATGCCGAGCTAGCAGGCAGTCTCGTTGATGTCTTCGATGCAATGCTCGTCCACCATCTGAGGCTGAAGCCGGGCTACGCCACGCCTGGAGACGGTGGGGCACCACAGGTCACGGCCGAGTTCGAGCCGAGCTCGGGCGAGTTTGTTCTCAGGCAGTTGTGGGAGAGACAGGTTAGGCCACGGCTTGACCAGATCGCCGAACCTCTACTCATGCGTGCCGTGCACAAGTTCGTCGAACAACACCATCTGCTTCGTGTGTGGGAGGCGGCGGATGACAACTGGGACGCCACTAGCTTCCGCAGGAGCGCGATCGAGCCACACGAACAAGACAGCCATCCGCAGGCGATTGACGTCCTGATCGATGCTGCACGTGATTGTCTACAGCATCTGGTGGTCGAGCAGCCGGAAGTGGCGGCCCATTGGTGCGACTACCTCGTGCGGGCGGATGCGCCGCTCCTCCGTCGGCTGGCGGTCCATGCGTTGCCATCACGCAGTGACCTCACCGGGGACGAGAAGACTGACTGGCTCCTGGCGAACGTCGGGCTCCATGACCGAGCGGCTCATCATGAGACGTTCCGCGCCATGCGGTTCATCTATCCCCATGTCAGCGCAGAACGCCGGGAGGCGATCATCGAAGCCATCTTCGATTACGCCTCGCCGGACCGAAGCGACGGGCGAACGGAGATCTACTCTTCCTATCGTCACTTCACTTGGCTCGACTGGCTTCATCACTCCGACCCAAACTGCGACTTGGTTGGCCAACGCCTCAACGCGATGCGAGAGCGACGTCCTGACTTCGAGCCGAGGGTGCACCCGGACCTCACCCACTTCATGAGTGTGGGAGAAGGACCCCAGAGCCCCTGGACGGTTGAAGAACTGCTGTCCCGTCCAGCCGGCGAATGGTTTGATGACTTGGTCGGATTTCAAGACGCGGACTCCTTTGACTCAAGCCGTGACGCCCTCCTAAGCGCGATCTCAGACGCGGCTATCCAAGAGTTCACTTGGGGAGTTGCTCTGGCGGACGCGCTAGCCGTATCGGACCACTGGGACAGCGATCTCTGGCCGGCCTTGTTGCGTGCCTGGTCACGTGAGATGGATGAAGACAAGCATCGTATCCTCCTTGAACGCCTCGCGAACACGGATCTCTATTCGAGACACACAAGCGCAGTTGCGAATGTCCTTTATGAACTCGTGAAGAACGGACGCGTTCCTTACGCGGTGCGGTTGCTGCCGGTGGCGAATCAACTCGCGGCCAGCCTGTGGGGAGCCCTCGACCCAAGTGAGCGGGTACTCGAGATCGATGACTGGCTTCATCGCGCCATCAACCACTCCGCCGGGACGCTCGCTGAATTCTGGGTTCACAGTCTCTCGGTGACGCGACAGCCGCAAGACCCCAAGCCCTGCAGTTTCGACGAAGAGTATGCTTCAGCGTTCTCCGGGATGATCGGGGATAGAACAGTAGCCGGGCAACTCGCGAAGACCATCCTTGCGCGGTACTTGGCGTTCCTTCTCGCCGCCGACGAGGGCTGGGCAAGGAAGTACCTGCTCCCCTTGTTCGAGAACCCAGATGCTGATGCCTACCGGCCCGTCTGGCATGGCGTTCTGTACTCGGATCTCAACGCGCAGGCAGCCACTGCACTGGAGGACGCGTTCCTTCAGGCGATGACGCGCATTGAGGATCTATTCCCACCCGAGCTCCGTAGGCAGTTCGTCGAGTGCTACGCATCCATCGCGGTCTACCTAGTTGACGATCCCCTCAACTCTTGGATCCCGCAGTTCTTCGCGAACGCTAGCGAACAAGACAAGCACTGGTTCGCATGCAAAATCGGTCACTATCTTCGCGATGCAGATGACGCGAAACGGGAGGATTGGTGGAAGCGGTGGATCAAGGAATACTGGATGAACCGACTGCAGGGCATCCCCGCACCACTGGCCGATGCTGAAGTCGCGGCGATGCTCGGTTGGGTGCCGGATCTGAAGACGGTCTTCCCAGAAGCCGTTGAATGCGCAATCCAAATGCCGAACACTGCGTTCGAAGACACTCTGATCCTCCATGACCTGAACGAAGGGGATGCGTGGTCGAAGCACCCCGAAGCGACGGTGAAGCTCCTGGTCTACATGGCCGACTGCGAGCCGCCTCCGTGGGTCTGGCATGAGGCCGAAGAGCTCATCAAGAAGCTCCGCGGGCTTGACCTCCCCGAAGAACTGGATACACAGTTGCGGGAGCTCGCTGTGAGGCTCAACCTGGCGTAGGCGGGGGGCGCGCAGTTGCGCGAGTGGACCCGGACCCAGGGCTGATCGCCCGTGACGCCTTCGACCCGCGCCTGCGGAATTTGCGCTCGCGGCATATCCTCTGGGGCGACACCGGAGCCCGAGAGGAGCCGCCATGAGCCACCAGGAGATCCTGACCGAGACCATCGGGCGCGTGGGCGTGATCCGGCTCAACCGGCCGGAGAAGCTGAACGCCTGGACCCCCCGCATGGGCCACGAGATGGGGGAGCAGGTCGGCGCCTGGAACGACGACGACGGCATCGGCGCGATCGTCATCGCCGGGGAAGGGCGCGCGTTCTGCGCCGGCGCCGACATCGACGGCTTCAACCAGCGCCTCGCCGAGGATCCCGATGCACGGACGCCCGCCGCGCGCTTCAACTGGACGTCGCTGGTGCGCGACTCGAAACCGGTCGTCGCCGCGATGCACGGCTACGCCGTCGGCGTCGGCCTGACCCTGGCGCTGCCCTGCGACGTGCGCATCGCCGCCGAGGGGGCGCGGTTCTCGATCCGCTTCGTCAAGGTGGGCCTCGTGCCCGAGTTGGGCTCGACGCGGCTGCTGGCGCAGCTCGTGGGGCTCGGCCACGCGACCGACATGTGCCTGTCGGGCCGCATGCTGCCCGCCGATGAGGCCTACCGCGTCGGGCTGGTTTCGGCCGTCGTACCGCAAGAGGAGTTGTTCGCGACCGCGCTGGCCAAGGCCGACGAACTGGCCAACAACCCCACGCCCGTCGTGCGCAAGATCAAGACGCTGCTGCGCGACAACGTCAGCGAGCCGGACCTCGGCCTCGTCATGGAGCGGGAGGGCGCCCGCGACCGCGAGTCCCGCCGCCTGCCGTCGCACAGCGAGGCGATCGCGGCCTTCCTGGAGAAGCGTCAGCCGGTCTTCAATCGGTAGGGCCGACGCCGCTGCGCCTGGGGGTTGCACACATAGAACGCATGTGCGACAGTACGGGCTCACGCGAACGCGTGTTCTGATCCAGGAGCGGCGGGGCTCCGCCGCTATGCTGACTGCGGTCGGCGACGAGGGGCATCCGATGACGAGATGGAACGCGGGCAAGGGCACGAGCGGAAAGCGCGAGAAGGCGGCGGCCAAGCCGGTCCGGCCGGCCGGCGCGGACGCGCTGACGGGCGTGCTGGACGACATCGAGCGGCAGTTCGGCGCGGGCGCGGTGATGAAGCTGGGCGAGGCCTCGCAGGGCAAGTCGGTGGAGGCGATCTCCAGCGGCGCGCTCAGCCTCGACATCGCGCTGGGCATCGGCGGCGTGCCGCGGGGGCGGATCATCGAGATCTACGGCCCCGAGAGCACGGGCAAGTCGACGCTGGCGCAGCACGTCATCGCGGCGGCGCAGCGGGGCGGCGGTCAGGCGGCCTACATCGACGTCGAGCACGCGCTCGACCCCGGCTTCGCGGCGGGCATCGGCATCGAGATCGACGAGCTGCTGGTCGCGCAGCCCGACACCGGCGAGCAGGCGCTGGAGATCACCGAGGCGCTGATCCGCAGCAACGCGCTGGACGTGATCGTCGTCGACAGCGTGGCGGCGCTGGTGCCGCGCGCCGAGATCGAGGGCGAGATGGGCGACACGCACGTCGGCCTGCAGGCGCGGCTGATGTCGCAGGCGCTGCGCAAGCTGACGGCCGTGACGGCGCGCTCGCGCACGTCGCTGATCTTCATCAACCAGTTGCGCGAGAAGGTGGGCGTCGTGTTCGGCAACCCGGAGGTGACGCCGGGCGGGCGCGCGCTCAAGTTCTACTCCTCGGTGCGCATCGAGCTGCGGCGCATCGAGCAGTTGAAGCAGAACCAGGTGGTGATCGGCGGGCGCGTGCGGGCCAAGGTCGTGAAGAACAAGGTCGCGCCGCCGTTCCGCGTCGCGGAGTTCGACATCATGTTCGAGGGGGCGAAGCGCGGCATCTCGCGCGAGGGCGACATCCTCGACCTGGGCACCGAACAGGAAGTGATCAAGAAGGCCGGCGCCTTCTACACCTACGGCGAGACGCGCCTGGGCCAGGGCCGGGAGAACGCCAAGGCCTTCCTGATCGAGCATCCCCAGATCGCCGACGAGTTGGAGCGCGCGATCCGAGGGGCCCACGGCCTGCCGGCGACCGCCGCGCCGCCGGCCGAGGCGGACGCCGACGCCCCGGCGCCGCTGCGTCAGGCCGGCGCGGGCTAGCGCGCCGGTCCGGGTCGTGCCACGCGTCGAGGCGGTGCGGCGAGCGGGGCGATCGCTGCTGGTGCAGTTCGACGACGGGTCGGCATTGCGCTGCGACCGCGAGTTCCCGCTCGGGCGGCGCCTGCGCGTGGGGCAGGAGGTCGAGCCGGCGATCCTGGCGCGGGTCGTGCGGCAGGCCGCCCGCCACGACGCCGAGCGGCTCGTGCTGCGCTGGCTGGCCCTGCGG
>VXPR01000338.1 GCA_009839405.1 Gammaproteobacteria bacterium | reverse complement strand
CAACTGCGCCAGGGTTGCGTTGCTGAATTCGCGGCTGATGGCAAGGTCCATCAGGAGGAACCCGTCGGCGTGCAGACCCGTGTCCACGGCTTCGTAGCCAGGTTCCTCGCGCATTTGGGTCTGCCCGCGCACCGCGACGGAAAGGGCCCAAGGACCGCTCGCCAAACGCGCCCCGGCACGACCGATGCGCTCGGGCAGGTAAGACAGTTGGTCGCCGCGCTGCACCAGCCCCCACTGCGTGAACTGCGACAGGAAGCCGGTTTGGAACGCCGACTCGGTATAGGTGTAGGTGAACTCGAGCGCCAGCGAAACGGCCCCCGTCAGTGCGAACTCGGTCCAGCCGACGATCTCGGCGCCGGCGATTTCCACCCGTCCGCCGTTGAACTCCTCGCCAGCGTCGCAGCCGCTGTCGCTGACCCGGCAGCGACCGAGCAGATTCTCGTAGTCGCTGAAGAAACCCACCGCTTCAAGCCGCACCGACGGCGCATCGAAACGGACGCCGTACTCAAGGTTCAGGCTCTCTTCCGGGTCCACGTCGCGCGAGCCTGGCCCCGCCGGGGAGAACCCTCGATAGGCGCCGGTGAAAAAGCCGAGTCGCTCCGTCGCCTGCCAATGCACGCCGACGCCGGGCGAGAGGACGGATTGGCTGCTTTCCCGACTTGCATCGGCACGCCGGTCGTGGAAGTTGCCGTCGATGTCCTCGTAGCGAACGCCCAGATTCACGCGCCATTTCCCGCGCACGATCTCGTCGGCCAGGAACAGGGCGAGAGCATCGGTATCGGCCGCGTTGACGGTCTTCGAGCCCCGTGCGACGCCATCCCACACCAGGTCGCCGCCGGCCATCAGATAGCCGCGCTGGCGGTGGTCGCGCTCCACCTCATCCCGGTGCATGCGCACGCCCGCCGTGACGTTGTGTTCGAGGTCCCCAACTACGCGCGCAAGCGACGCGGTGAGCTGCGCCCCGCGCACGTCGAAAGCGCGGTCGTTGTTGGTTACGTCGAGGGTGTCGGCCAGGGTGGGGGTCGAGTCGATCTCGCCGAGCAGGAGCCCGTATTGCCGTGACCCGCGCGCTCGCGCAAACACCGATTGCAGCGTGGGCCCGGCAAGAAAGCCGTCCACCTTGTTCCACTCCCGCTCGAACCGATTCCAGTAGGCCTTGGCGTTGAGACGCAGCTCGTCCGTGACGGCCACGCCGTAGTTGACGTGCGTGAGCGTGTGCGACGACTGGAAATACGCCAGTTGGGAGGCGGGATAGCGCCGCACAGGATCGCGGTCGAAGTCCGCGTCCGTGAGGCCAAGATAGGTCTCGTCCGCATCTTCGTCGGCATAGCCGAGCTTCACCGTGAGCACCTGGTCGCGCTCGCCTTCAGGCTCGAAGCGCCATTTGGCATCGAGCCCATTGCGAACAAAGCCGGTGTCGCCGCCGCCGTCGAGCTCCTTGAAGCCCGTGCTGCCGTAGCGCATTCCCTCGAGCAGAATCGCCGAGCTGCCGAACGGCCGCGCATAGGCGCCCTGCACCTTGTGGAAGCCGTGGTTGCCGAGGCTGAAGTCCACCTCGGCCAAGGATTCGTCCGGCACGGGCCGGGTGACGAAGTTCACCGCGCCGCCAACGGTGTGTGGGCCGTGGCGGATGGCGGCGGGACCTTTCAGCACCTCCACGGAGTGAATGCGGCTGACGTTGGGCACGTAGTAGGCGGCTGGCGCCGAGTACGGCGCCGGCGCGATCAGCACGCCGTCCTCCATGATGGCGATCTTCTGGCTGCGCTCCGCCGACGCGCCGCGGATGCCGATGTTGGGACGCAGGCCAAAGCCGTCCTCCTCGCGCACGTACACTCCTGGTACAGACGAGAGCACCTGGTTCAAGTCGACATAGTCGAACCGCTCGAGCAACTCCTGATCCACCAGCATGCCCGACCCGGCAACGATGTTCTGATCCTCGCGGTTGCCGACCACGACCACTTCCTCGATGAGGTCCGCGTCCATGGCCGCGGTGGCCGACGCGCCCTCTTCCGCACCCGCCGCCACTCCCGACACGAGGGCCGTCCCAGCCAGGAATCCACCCACAATCATTTGGTTGCACGATCTCTTCCAGGCGAGCGTTCGGGACATGGCGGCTAGTCGTTGTCGGTCTGGGCGCCGCCTGGCACGGACACGCCGACGATGGTCACGAAGTCGATCTTGAGGTCGTCGGTCACGCGCTTCACCAAACCAAGGAGCGCACAGGCAGAGAGTTCCGTCGGCGTGTCGGGGTTCGCAAAGGCATTCATGCATTCCGTGGCGCGACCCTCCGACTCAACGGCCAGCACCTGCTCATGTAGCGGCGTGTCGATGCCGTCGATGTGGTCGAGGAGCGCCTGCGTGTTGACGCGGAACCGCTCCGCCACATCCGGGAAATCCTCGTTGACGATGAAGTCGTCGAAGCCGAAGCCCTCCCCGCCCTCGAAGAGCGTCTTGAAGGAGGCCGCATTGGCGCGGATGTTGGCAAGGGAGTTGGCGGCATAGGGCGACTCGACCAGTTCCGGACACGCGCTCCCCGAACAGTCGTCGTGGATCCCCGTGGGAATGCCGAGCTTGCGGTCCTTGACGAGCAGGTCCAGCGCGAAGATGCCGTCGGTCAGGTGCTGCAAGGCAGCGTCGATCGCCTCGGAGTCGAGGAACGTGGCGCGGTAGTCGTCCCCGTCGGCAAGCCAGCTACGCGCTAGGTCCGCCGCCGCCTCGGCTGCATCCTGGGCGATGTCCTGCGCCAAGGCGCAGCGCGCCAGGCGCCGCTCTGACTCGTCAAGATCGTTCCAGTCGGCGGTGCTCGGCACCTGCGGGGCGCAGGTGTGCGTGAGGTCGTCGTTGAAGAGGAGGTACTCGAGGGCACCGTAGCCGCGCTGGTTCAGCGCCCGCGAGCGGATGTCGAAGTCGGCCTCGCCGGCAAGCACCACCGAGATGTCCACGCCGCAGGTGCTCAAGGGTGCGTCGGCATAGGAGAGGACGCGCTTGCGCAACGCTTCCGAGTTATCGGCAGCGGGGCCGAAGACGTGCATTTCCGTCGCCTGCACGGCAGCCATCGCGTCGCGCCAGGCGTCCTGCACGGTGGCCGTCGCGGCATCGTCGGCGTCGGTACCGATGGCGGCACAGTGTTCGGCGAGCGGGCCGCCATCCGCGGCGAAGTCGGCCGTCCGCTCCGCCAACGTCTCGTAGTTCGGCACGATCACCGCATCCACGAGGTTCGCCAGCATGGCCTCGGTGCTGAACTCCTGCGTCTCCTCTTCCTCCTCCTGGCCGGCATCCGCGGTCGGTGGCGCCGGGGCGCGCGACGGCTCGGGATCTCGTGAACTGTCCACGCAGCCCGCGAGAGCAAAGCCAACAGCGGCGCACAGCAAACTTGCCGCGCGCCGTCCCCCCACGGGCCAAGTGCCCGTGGCCAAGCAGGCGACTACCAATTCATCACCACGTCGTGGTCGAAGCCATACGCCTTCTCGAGAAGGTCCCGCGCCTGCAGGAGGGCGTCGGTGTAGTCCATCACCGCCTCGCTGGCACCGCCGGAAGGCATCACGCCGCCCTGCGAGCCATCCGCCAGCACGGGCGCATCTCCCATGAGGCTCAGGACCTCCTTCAGGCTGTCGACGGTGATGCCGTCCACCGAACCGTCCCGGAACGGCGAAAACGGGCTGAACTGCAAACCCAGGGCAAAGCCCTTCATCTCGCCCCAGTGCTTGGCGAGGTTCTTGAAGTTGTCGAGGTCTGCAAAGCTCCCGTCTTCGAAGCCGTCCATGTCGCCCATGACATCGTTGATGTAGTGGACGACGGTGGCGGCGATGCACTTCTCCCACGTTACCGTCGCGACCTTGATCTGTTCATCCAATGCCGCTTCGGCTTCGGCACCGAGCGAACCCGCGCTTGCCGCATTGCCGACGATCTGCCGACCGAGCAGGAATGCGTTCATGGCCTCCATCGAGAAATCGGTCATGCCGTTGCTGCCGCGGTCGCGCTTGGCGCAGTTCTGGGCATGGCCGAAGACGAACTCGGAGCGCAAGTCAATGGTGCCGTCGCCGTCGGTGTCGTGGTAGCCATACTGCCAGCCGTCGCGGCCGCTCTTGGCGGCGGCTTCGTCGTCGGTGTATTCGTTCATGTTGCGGGCGGCGCCGTAGTAGCCGAAGGCTTCGTCGAACTTGTGCTCGGCGCCGGTGTAGTCCTTGCCGTCGATCTGGGTCAAGTACTCGTGCCAGTTGGTGCTGAGGTAGTCGGCGGTACCCTGCGAGAACGCCACCGCGCCGCCGAGGAACTTCTGCATCAACTGCTGGTAGTCGCGGCCGTGGGCATCGACAAAGACCGCATCAAGGGACACGTCGCCCCCCACCGTGGAGATGAGCGGGGTGTTGCCATCCGTCGCCTCGGTGATGAGCGAGTCGATGTAATGGTTGACGAGGTCGATGGGCATGGAGCCGCCAGCGAGCGCATCCCAGCCGAAGAACTCGCCGCCGAGCACGTGCTCGGCCTTGTCTTGGCCCGCGGTCTTGCTGCCGAGGTTCTTGCCGGTGCTTACGTCGCCGTAGGTCGGTCCCGGCTTGACCGGCTCGCCGCCAGCGACCGTGAAGCCGTGCGGCGTGTCATCGACCCCTTCGCCGGTCATGTAGAAGCTGACGCGGGCGCGCAGCAGGTCTTCCATGCCGACCAGCTCGGTTAGGTTGCCGATCTCGGATTTCATGTTGACGATCAGCAACTGCCGCGCAGTCTGGCCCGAGTAGCTGACGGAACTTGCATCGTCGGCGAAGGCGCTGTCGTACATGTACGTCGCGGCGATCGGATGGGCGTTGTCGCCGACACCGTTGGCATCGCGGTCCTCGGACTCGCTGGCGTCGTTCGGGAACGCGTCGCGGGAGTCGATCACGCCGTCGCCGTCGCTGTCGCGATCCTCGGCGGCCGAGTGGTCGTCTCCGCCCGAGCCTTGCGCCAGCACGCGGTAGGCGCCCGGTTCAGCCGCCGTCACCTTGAGGTAGTAGATGCCCGCTGCCAAGGTGGTGGCAATGCGGAAGTTGCCGCTGCCAGAGTCCGACGCCACGGCCATGTCGGAGCTGTCAACGAGGCTGCCGTTGACATTGGCGCCGCCGGCGCCGCGCATGACGACGTCGGTGCCGCTGTATGGGATGTCAACGCGGAACAAGTCCACATCGTCGGCGGTCGGCCCGATCCGTCCCGAAGTCATCAAGAGCGCCTGCGGACTGACCGCCGCCAAGTCCGCGTCGCTGAGCAGCCGCAGCAGCGTGGCGGATTCCAGCGTGTCGCCGTGCAGGTCTGCCTGGTCGGCGCCCACCCGGACATCTATCGCATAGTCGCCCATGCCGGAAACGTGTACATAGTAGATGCCGCCGGCGAGGTCTTGGCTGATGCTGAAGTTGTCGCCGGAACCGCTGTCCTCGTCTGTCGCCAGCGACATGCCGGCGCTGTCCGTCAACTCGCCGCTGGTGTCGTTGGGTCCGCTGGTGCGAATCACAACTGCAGCCTGTCCGACGAGATCAAAGCGGAAGACGTCAACGTCGCCAGCCGACACGGTGCCGGCCATCGCCGAGCCAATTTCGAGCACTGTGGCAGTGCGAGGACCATCGCCGTGGTCGTCGTGGCCCCCATTGGCCAAGGTCGGCAACGCGAACGCTGCCACGGCGAGGCCAACGAATGCCCCGCCCCATGACCGGCGAGAAGCCTGCCGACGGGGTTGGTAGCTGCCACGAGGGCGATGCTCAGTGTCCATTAGATCGTGCTCCTTGGAACGGTCATTTAGCTTGGCAGGCGCGCAACCTAAAGTAAATGACAATGATTTGCAAAATTGATTGCATCACCCCGGAGCATGGTCTCCTTCAGCCGGGGGAACCGTATCCGGGAGGATGTCCTCGATCCGGCGCAGCCCCGGCAGCAGCCAGCACAGCGCCGCCAGCGCGAGCACGGCGATGCCCACCACCGCATACATGAGGCCCATGCCCCTACCGGCACCAACGCCCAGCACAACGCCGACGCTGTTCGCCAATGCCCCGCCGCTGACCATCAATGGCTCGAACACGCCCTGCGCCAGCGGCGCCGCCAACACGAGGCCGAGGCATTGCGCGCCCACACCGAAGACGATGCGGAGCGAAAACACCCGCCCGAGGAAGTTCGGCGCAACCTTGACCTGCCAGATCACCCGCGACAGCGCCATCATGGTCGT
>VXPR01000428.1:1154-6195 GCA_009839405.1 Gammaproteobacteria bacterium | reverse complement strand
TTTATAAAAAACCACACCCCACACCCCCACAATCCTCAACGTCTCGGGGTCACTGAGTTGTGAATACGCGTCCTGGATGGTGGAGATGATGGCGGCGTAAGTGGAGGGGCGGCCGATGCCGCGCTTCTCCAACTCGCGTACAAGGCTTGCCTCGCCGTAGCGTGGCGGCGGCTTGGTGAAATGCTGCACGGCCTCCACATCCGCCAGCGCCAAGGTGTCGCCTTCGCGCAGGTCCGGCAGCGGCGTGTCGTCGTCGCCACGAAGCGGTAGCAGCACGCGGGTGAAGCCGTCGAAGCGGAGAATGCGGCCCCTGACGCGCAGCTCGAACTCGCCACCGGTGGCGATGATGGTGGTGGAGAGGTACTCGGCTGGCGTCATCTGCGAGGCCACGAAGCGACGCCAGATCAGGTCGTACAGGCGGCCGGCATCGGCCTCGACGCCGGTAAGCGCATCCGGCGTGCGCCCCACATCGGTGGGGCGGATGGCTTCGTGCGCTTCCTGTGCCGCCTGCTTGCTGGCGTAGGAGCGGGGGGTCTTCGGCAGGTAGCGTTCGCCGAACTCTGCGCCAATGTGGTCCCGCACCGCACCGATGGCCTCGCCGGCAACATTGGTGGAGTCGGTGCGCATGTAGGTGATGTGTCCGGCTTCGTAGAGCCGCTGGGCCAGGGTCATGGTGCGACGGACGCTGAAGCCGAGTCTGGTGGAGGCCGACTGCTGCAGCGTCGAGGTGATGAACGGGGCGCTCGGGCGTGCCTGAGTGGGGCGATCCTCTCTTGCGCTGACCGCGAACGCCCGCTGGCGCAGCCGTGCGAGGGACTCGTTGGCCGCTTCCTCGCTGCCAGGACGGTACGGCGCATCGCCATCGCGGGACACAGTGAAGCGCACGGCATCTTCTTCGCCGCGCTTGAGGTCCGCGAACGCTTCCCAGTATTCCTCCGGCGTGAAGGCACGGATTTCCCGCTCGCGCTCGACGATCAGGCGCACCGCCACGGATTGCACACGTCCCGCCGAGAGCCCGCGCGCCACCTTCGCCCACAGCAGCGGCGAAAGCTCGAAACCCACGACGCGGTCCAAAAAGCGCCGCGTCTGCTGGGCGTTGACCTGGTTCTCGTCGATCTCGCCGGGCTCCTCGAAGGCGCGGGCGATGGCGCGGCGGGTGATCTCGTTGAACACCACCCGGCGATAGCGCGACGGATCGCCGCCGATCACTTCGCGTAGGTGCCAGGCGATGGCCTCGCCCTCGCGGTCGCGGTCGGTGGCGAGATAGATGTTGCCGGAGCGCGCCGCTGCGGCGGTGAGTTCCCGCACCACCTTTTCCTTGCCGGGGACGATCTCGTAGTTGGCGGCCCAGCCGTTGTCCGGGTCCACGCCCATGCGGCGCACGAGTTGGGCACGGGCGCGGCGGGCTCGATGGGCCGCCTTTTGCTTGGGCGAGAGCTTGCGCGTCTTGGCGCTCTGGCGGGCACGCTGCTTGGCATCCGGCTTGGTGGAGCCGCCGCCCGTCGGCAGGTCGCGCACGTGGCCGACGCTCGACTTGACCACGTAGTCCTTGCCGAGATAGCGGTTGATGGTGCGCGCCTTGGCCGGCGACTCGACGATGACGAGAGCCTTCGGCGGGGCTGCGGCGGTGGCGGATCGGGCCATGTCTTGCTTTGGTTCTCCGTTATGGCGGCTTGTTGGTGCCGCGCGGTTCGCGCTTATACGGACTGCACAAAGGCTGTGTCAACTTGCGCCGCGATGCAAACCGGCTGAGGAAGCGGCCTCAGGCGTCGCCTTTCGGCACGTCGAGGTGCAGGTCCCGAATCGCTTCTAGCCCCTGTCGAATCCCCTGCACGATGGCCTCAACGTTCGAGTCGCCCATGCGTTCCTGCCCCATCCACGCAACGCCATCGGCGCCCGCTTCGACACCAAGACAACCTCCCGGCAGCTCTTCGACGATGGCCGCAATGAGCTGCCAGTACCGCTCCGGTTGCGGCGGCAGTTGCCGCGGCGGAGTCAACGTGGTCCAACCCGGCAGATAGCGGTTCTCTCGCTCCGAACGATACAGGGTCCATTGCGGTGCATCTTCGAGCCCACCCGGCGCAAGCAGTCGATAGCTCGCGCACTCGATGGTTGGCTCACGGTCCCGACCGCCAGCGGAGACCCGATCCTCGGCGCTGGCGTGCAAGTGCGGCACGCGGGCCACCGACACAGTGAGGCCAGCCGTCCGCGCTGCCGTGCGCAATGCCGCCACGGCGCGTTCGCGTGGCTTCGGTCGAAGCATGAGAATCGGCCCGATCGCGAGCGCGACGACCAGCACAATCAGCAGCCAAATCACCCCAGCAAGCCCCTCCTCGCGGCTAGAAAAACGCGCTTGAACCACGCCCCGTAACGTGTATGGTCGCGGCATCGACCGCCCGGAGGCAACCCACATGGGCAATTACCACCGCATCCTTCTCGCCGTCGATCTCACCGAGGAATGCCGTCGGGTCGCCAGACGCGCAACTGCGCTCGCGGACGCCTACGGCAGCGAGCTGCACATCGTCCACGTGATCGAGCCGCTCAGCCTCGCGTACGGCGGCGACGTGCCGCTCGACCTTTCCACCGTGCAGGACCAGATTCACGAGCAGGCGAAGTCACACCTCGCGGAGTTCGCCGGCAGCATCGGCATTCCCGACTATCGCCGCCATCTGGTCTTTGGCCGGCCGGAAAGCGAGATTCACCGCATCGCCGTGGTCGAGAAGGCAGACGTGATCGTGGTCGGCAGCCACGGACGCCACGGTCTTGCGCTGCTTCTGGGATCTACCGCCAACGGCGTTCTGCATGGCGCCACCTGCGACGTGCTGGCAGTGCGCGTTGGCCCGGACGCGCCCCCGGAGTGACGCGAGGGACACCGCTCGGGGCGGCAGCCGCCGGCATTCGCCGGCTTCTCCCGCTTCTGGTCTCGCTTGCGGCATCTGTCGCCGTCGCCGACAACGCGACGCATCAGGACCGCTACGAGCAGCGCATGGCCTATGCCGATGCCGTGCGGGCGCTGGAAGCACGTCGGCTGGCGGACTTCCGCAAGCTGCAGGACCGCCTTGCCGACTATCCCCTTGCACCGTATTTGGTCTGGCGCGAAGCAGCCCGCCGCGTGGGGTCGATCCGCCCCGCCGAGATGGGAGAGCTGCGCGAGTCCATGCAGGGCATTCCGGCCGGGGAACGCCTGTTCCGCTCCTGGCTGCGGGCGCAGGCCCAAAGCGGCCGTTGGAGCACCTATCTTGCCCACTACGAGCCGGTGGACGATGCCACCATGCGGTGCTATCACCTGCGTGCCCTGTACCGCAGCGGCGAGCGTGAGGCAGCGCTCGATCGGGTGCGCGACCTTTGGGTGTCGCCTGTGTCGCAGCCGAAGGCGTGCGACCCGCTGTTCGACGTCTGGCGCAATGCCGGGCGCATCGACGACGAAACCGCCTGGGCTCGGCTGACGGCGGCTCTCGAGGCGGGCCAGACCGGGCTTGGCCGCTACATCCTCCGGTTCTTCCAAGAGGATGCGGATGTGGCCCGTCTCTATCACGAGGCGCACACGCGTCCTTCCATCGTCGCTCGAGCCGATCGATTTGCGCGCGACGCCAAGGGCAATCAGGCGCTGGCGCACGGCCTGATGCGCCACTCGCGGCGGCATCCGCGCGACACGCGGGCGCTTTGGCACGACTATCGGGACCAGCGCGACTTCGACGACGAGACGCGGCGCAAGGTGACCGGCGCAATCGCACTGTCCAACGCCAAGGCGGGCAACGATGTCCAGGCTTCGCCGGCAGAGGTGACCACGGAGGGCGCCCGAGAAGTGGCGCTGCAGTTGATCCGCGATCTGCGTTGGCGGGATGCGCTGGTTTGGACCGCGGCGCTGCCGCATGAGGACGAACGCTGGCTCTACTGGCACGGACGGCTGGCACTCGATCTCGCGCCGGAGGCTTCCGCGGCGGGCGACGGGGCGGAAAGTGCGGCGCGGGTCGCTCTGCAGGCGGCTGCGCAGAAGCGCAGCTACTACGGCTTCCTGGCGGCGCAGCGGCTGGGGATCGAGTCTCGCTTGAACGAGCAGCGGCCCGAAGAGGCAGGCTCCGGCAACGGACTGCAAGACCTCCCTGCCGCCTTGCGGCTAGTCGAGCTCTACGCCGTCGGCGACCTCGTCAACGCCCGCCGAGAATGGAACGCGCTCAAAGGATCGCTGGACGACGAACGGCTCGCCTTGGTGCTTGAGCGCATGCACGAAGTGGGTTGGATCAATCAAGCCATCGCCGGCGCCTGGCAGGCGCAACTCCCCGACCTTCTGCACGTGCGATTTCCGCAACCGTTCCCGGAGATATACCGCCGCCACGCCTTCACCACGAACCTGCCGCACCCGATGCTGCTCGCCGTGTCGCGGCAAGAGAGCGCTTTCGACCACCGCGCCGTCTCCCGCGCCGGCGCGAGGGGGCTGATGCAGCTCATGCCGGCGACGGCCCGCATCGTCGCCCGCCGAATCCGCGCCGCACGGCCGTCGGAGGCAGACCTGTTCGATCCCGAGGTCAACATTCGCCTGGGCTCCAACCACCTCGCCTTCCTGATGGATCGCTACGACGGCCACCGCGCCTTGGTGTTCGCCGCCTACAACGCCGGCGAGCATCGTTCCGATCGCTGGAAACGCAAGGCGTCCGGGATGCCGACGGAGGCCTGGATCGAGCGCATCCCGTTCCGCGAGACCCGCGACTATGTCAAGAGCGTGCTCGCCTTCCAGCACGTCTATGCCCTGCGCGCCGGCACATCGCCACCCATGCTGGCCGACCACGAGCTGCTGATCCCCTGATGGCCCTCGTCGACATCGGCGCCAATCTCACCGACCGCAACTTCGCGAAGGATCGCGCCGAGGTGGTTGACCGGGCCGTGGCCGCCGGTGTGGAGCAGATGGTCATCACCGGCGTCAGCGTCGCCAAGAGTCGCGCCGCGCTCGCGCTCGCCGACGCTCGCCGCCTCTTCGCCACCGCCGGCGTCCATCCACACGACGCCGGCACCGCCGGCGGCGGTTGGGAGGACGCAATCCGCG
>VXPR01000428.1:0-1144 GCA_009839405.1 Gammaproteobacteria bacterium | reverse complement strand
GGGCTTACGCCGCCCGACTGCGCGGCGCGGGGGGGGCCGGCGGCGCCGCCGGCCACGATCCCCCCGCCGCCGGCCTCCCCCCCCCCGCCGCGGCCACCGCCGGCCGCGGTTGGGAGGACGCAATCCGCGCGCTTGCCAAGGACCGCCGCGTGGTGGCCATTGGCGAAACCGGCCTCGACTTCAACCGCAACTACTCGCCGCCGGACGTTCAGCGCACGGTGTTCCGAGCGCAGATTGCCTTGGCCGTGGAACTCAAGCTGCCCTTGTTCGTGCACGACCGTGACTCAGACGGCGAAACGCGCGTCCTTCTGCGCGAACGCAAGAGCGAGCTCGACCGCTGCGTCGTCCACTGCTTTACCGGCACGGCCGCGGACCTCGCCGGCTACCTCGACGACGGCTGGCACATCGGCATCACCGGCTGGGTTTGCGACGAACGCCGGGGCGTGAAACTGCAGGGCCTAGTCGCCGGCATCCCCAGCGAGCGCCTGATGCTGGAAACCGACGCGCCGTGGCTGCTCCCGCGCACCATGTCGCCCCGCCCCAAGGGCCGCCGCAACGAGCCTGCCTTCCTGCCCTGGGTTGCACGCAAGGTGGCCGAATGTCGGGGCGAATCCGTCGAAGAGGTGGCGGCCTACACAAGCGCCAATGCGCGCCGTTTCTTCAACCTGCCCTTGCCGGACGCGGCACCGGGCGCGCCATGCCTCGCCCCTGCGGGCTAACCCGGATTTCGGACGGCTTTCGCCGGCCGAATGCCGACTTCCGCGATAGGACGGCTGGGCTGGGGCAAGAAGCGTGGTCCGAAGGCAACGACTCCTGTGGCGCTAGTGTCGCGTCCCGAAATAAGTCACCCTTCCCGCTGGGCGCTGGCTGGCGCACCGATGCCGAAAAAAAAGGAGGATGTGCCGCCCAGACTCTCCCCCCGAAAGGTCGGCCGGGACGAGGATTGGGCATCCCGAAGTACGTCGAACTTATGGGACGGCACACTAGCAGCCTGTCGGACTTGTGACGGGCGGGTCTTCGGAGGGAAGGCATTCTGCCTTCCCTGGCGCCGATAGGCGCTTTCTTTTAGTCGCGGTCAGCGCGCCAGAGGGCGCGCAGGGAAGGCAGAATGCCTTCCCTCCAAAGGCCCGCCTTGGTCACGCAC
>VXPR01000213.1 GCA_009839405.1 Gammaproteobacteria bacterium | reverse complement strand
AGATGTGTAAAACAGCCCGGGCCGAGACTGCCAAACCCGCGCAAGGAGAAGCGCAAGACGACAAGCGGCGCCGCATCTTCGTGCTCGACTTCGACGGCGACCCGGCCGCGAGCGGCGTCGACGGCCTGCGCCACGAAGTGACTGCCGTGCTCGCCGCCGCCGGCGCCGAAGACGAGGTGGTGGTGCGACTGCACAGCGCCGGCGGCATGGTGCAGGGCTATGGCCTCGGTGCGTCGCAGCTCGCGCGGTTTCGCACCCGTGGGGTAAATCTGGTCGTTGCGGTGGACCGGGTCGCTGCCAGTGGCGGCTACATGATGGCAGCCGTTGCCGACACCATCCTGGCGGCACCGTTCGCGCTTGTGGGCTCCATCGGCGTCGTGGCGCAGGTGCCCAATGTCAACCGCCTGCTGAAGAAGCACGACGTCGACGTGGAACTGCACACCGCTGGCCGCTACAAGCGAACCCTGACGGTGTTCGGCGAGAACACGGAAGAGGCGCGCGCCAAGTTCCTCGAGGAATTGAACGACATCCACGCGATGTTTCAGGAGTTTGTCGGAGAGTTTCGGCCAGCGCTGGACCTTGAGGCCGTCTCCACGGGGGAGGCATGGGCCGGTCAGCGCGCCTTGGACCGAGCGCTGGTGGACCGCTTGGTGACTAGCGATGAGTACCTGGCGGGGGCCTGCGACGAAGCCGATGTCTTCGAGGTGCGCTGGGTGTTGCCCCAGACACCCATCGAACGGGCGATGGAGCGCTTCAGCGACGGCACCGCCAAGGTGGTGGAACGGCTGGTGGGTGTGTTTGGCAGGTGGGGTTAGCCCGGCGGCGACGAGACGCACCGCAGGGACGACCCTGTCCTGTGCCTGAGCAACCGACGCCGTTTTAGCCCAAGAAAGACGGGCGACCACAAGGGGCGCCCCTACGAAAGACGACGCTTCGACGGAAGTGTGGATTGACGGAAAAGGAGGATCATCGATGAGTTCGTTTCGAGCTTTCTGGGTAGAGAAAACGGGCGACCGCGAATACTCGCGCAACGTAATCGAGCGCGATAGCGGCGATCTGCCGGAGGGCGACCTCCTAGTCGACGTGGCGTATTCATCACTCAACTACAAGGATGCGCTTTCCGCCACGGGCAATCCCGGCGTCACCCGCAACTTTCCGCACACGCCCGGCATCGATGCGGCCGGCACCGTGGTGGAGTCGGCGAGCACGGACTTCGCCGCTGGCGATGAGGTGATCGCTATCGGCTTCGACCTCGGCATGAACACGCCCGGCGGCTTTGCCGGTCGCATCCGCGTGCCGGCGGGCTGGGCCGTGCCGATGCCGGCAGGTCTCGATCTTCGTTCCAGCATGGTGCTTGGCACCGCCGGCTTTACCGCCGCGCTCTGCGTGCACAAGCTTGAAGCCGCCGGCATGAGCACGGATGGAGGCCCTGTGCTGGTCACTGGCGCCACCGGCGGGGTTGGTTCGGTGGCGGTCATGCTGCTTTCCCACCTCGGCTACGAGGTCCATGCCGTGACGGGCAAGGCGGACCGGCACGAGTTCCTGCAAGGAATCGGCGCCACCACCATCCTCTCTCGCGAAGACGCCTCGGCGGGGGGTGACCGCCCCCTCCTGCGCGAGACCTGGGGCGGCGTGGTGGACACCGTGGGCGGTGACATCCTCTTCAACGCCGTCAAGTCCCTGCGCTACGGCGCGAGCCTCGCCGCCTGCGGCCTCGTGGCATCGCCGCAGTTCGCGGCTTCCGTGCTGCCGTTCATCCTTCGCCACGTCAACCTGCTCGGCGTCGACTCGGTGGAACTGCCGCTGCCGCAGAAGGCAGAAATCTGGAAGCGCTTGGGCAGCGACTGGCGTCTTGCCGGCACCGATGTGCTGGTGGAAAGCCTGACCCTGGACGACCTCTCCGGCGCCATCGACCGCATCTTGGCCGGCGAGATGGTGGGCAGGGGACTTGTCAATCCAAACGCTTGAAGGCGCGAAACACCGGCACGCCGTCGCAGCGGCCAAGGAGGATGGCTTGACCACGCGCCCTGACCGGCGCGCGAAGGCCCGTGGCAGGACAGCTAGGCGCATGTCGTTGGTGGCAGGCTTCCAGGGTCTCCTCTGCATGGCCGTGACCTTGGCGGGTGCCGGCACCCTCGCCGCATCCACCTCTGCCGCCGTCAACGGCTATGTCCGCACCATCACAGGCGAGCCTCTTGGCGATGCCCGAATCGAGATCGTCCACAAGCCTTCGGGAACCGTTGCGGTGGCCGTTGCCGCGGCCAACGGCGCCTTTTACCAGTCCGGCCTGCGGGTAGGCGGCCCCTACGAAATGCGGTTTTCCGCGGACGGCCATAGCCGCCGCACGCTGGCGCCGGTCACGCTCAAGGCCGGCGCGCAGCGCCCGCTCGTCGTCAGGATGGTTCCCCTCGACGTTGAGGAAGTGGTCGCCACAGCCAGCGCCGTGCCACTCGAACACGGCTTGAACAACGGCGTTGGCTCCGCCTACACCGCGCAAGACATCGGCAGCCAGCCGAGCGTCACGCGGGATGTCATCCGCACGCTGCTGCGGGATCCGCTGGCGCAGTCGCGGGGCGAGGGCAAGCTCTCGGTGGGTGGCGTCAACCCCCGTTTCAATGGTCTCGCCATCGACGGCTCGCTGCAGCAGGACGACTTTGGTCTGGGCACCAGCACCTACGCCACGGGTCGTTCGCCCATCAACCTCGACGCAATCGAATCCGCTTCGCTGGTTGCCTCGGACTACTCCGTCAGCGCGTCCGGCTTCACCGGTGGCCTTGTCAACGTCACGACCAAGTCGGGCACCAACGAATGGGACGGTGCCGCCTTCTACTACTTCCACGCCGACGGTCAGGTGGGCGACACCTACGACGGCGACCGTCCCTTCGCTCCGGCAGAATTCGAGGAGAAGGAGTTTGGTCTTTCGGTCGGCGGGCCACTCGTCGCCGACAAACTCTTCGTGTTCCTCTCCCACGATCAATTCGAGGCCGTCGAACCACAGGATTTCGCTGCCTTCGACACCACCCACGGCATCGGGCCCGGCTTCTTCGAGGCGCTGCGGGGCGTGATCCAGGACGTGTACGGCTACGACCCCGGTGGTCGCCCGGCAGCCGCAGCGACGCCCGAGGGCTCGGAGCGCACGCTCGTGAAACTCGACTGGAACGCTGGTGAGCGGCACCGGGCATCGTTCACCTACCAGCAGAGCCAAGAAACCGGCACGTCAACCGCCGCGGACCGACTGGTGTCGGCGTGGATCGACGTGCCTGTGGACCTCGCTGCGTACACGGCGCAGCTCTTTTCCGACTGGAGCGACCGCGCCTCGACCACACTGCGCGCGAACCTCAAGCGCTTCTCCCGCGGCCAGAACTGCCGGGCAGAGGGCGTCGGGGCGTTGGAGTTCGACGGCATTGCCGCCGACGACCTTGCCGGCACGCCTCTCGCGGGGCTTCTGACGGGTGAGGTGGACATCGTTGCCGGCTGCGACCGCTTCCGTCACGCCAACGCATACGACGACGAGCGTTTGCAGTTGTACGGCGCCTTCGACTATCTCGCCCGTGACCACATCCTGCGCGTTGGCGTGGAGCTGGAGTCCTTTGACTTGTACAACCTGTTCGTGCCGGGCTCGAACGGTCGGTTCGTGTTCGCCGACTATGCGGCCGTCGTCGACCGCACGGCGCGGGTTGACTATGTCAACGTCCCCTCGAACAACGCGGCGGACGGCGCCGCCGCGTGGGGCTACCGGCGTGCGACGCTGTTCGCGCAGGACACCTGGCAGTTGCAGGATGGGCTTGAACTCACCGCCGGCGTTCGCCTGGAGCGCTTCTCCCAAGACGACCAACCGGTCTTCAGCCCCCTTGTCGCGACCACCTATGGCGTGCGAACGGATCGGAGCCTTGATGGCTTGAGCCTGCTGATGCCGCGGCTCAGCCTGCGTTGGAGCGGCCTCGCCCGAACGGTAGTCACGGGTGGTATTGGTCGCTTTGCCGGCGGCGATCCCAAGGTGTGGACATCGAACGCCTTTCAGGTGCCCACCGTGTTCTCCCGCGTGACCGCAAGCGGCGTATCGCCGAGGGTCGTGCCGGCGGAACTGCTCGCTGCCGTATCAGGCGGCAACGCGGCACCGCTCGACGCCATCGCGCCGGACTTCGAGGTGCCGTCCGACTGGAAGGCGTCGCTGCGCATTGAGCGGACACTGGATCTCGACGCCGGCGGCTTCAGGCTCGGTGACGGTTACGTCCTAACGGCGCAGGCGCTCGTCACCCGCACAGAGCACGGTTTCCTCTGGCGCAACCTCGCGCAGACGCAACTCGGCCATGCCCTACCGACCGGCACGGCGCCTGATGGCAGGCGCATCTATGCGGACCTCGACGACCTGAGGCAGCCCAACCTCGTCACCCTCGGCAACCACAGCGAAGGCTTGAGCCGGGTTCTCACGGCCGCCGTGGCAAAGCGCTATGACAGCGGCATCGACGTGCAGCTGAGCTACGCATGGCAGGACGTCGAAGCCGTCACGGAAGGCACCTCGTCGCGCGGCATCTCCAACTGGCGCAGCATCGTGGATGCGGACCGCAACAACCCGTCGCCGCGCACGTCGCCGCATCAAGTCACCCATGCCTGGAAGCTCAGTTTCGGCTATGAACGCGAGTTCGGAGGCGTCCGCGTGCGGGCGGACCTTTTCGCGCGCGCCTGGTCGGGTGACCTCTTCACCTACACCTTCAATGTGGACCGCGACAATGCCTTGTTCGGCCGCGCCGGCGCCGGCGAAAGTCCCTACGACAACAGCCCTCTGTACGTGCCGGCCGGGCCGAGCGACACTGCCGTGGTGTATGGCCGAGGCTTCGACCAGAGCGCCTTCTTCGCGTATCTCGGCGACAATGACGTGTCGTCGGGCATCCACGAGGTCAACTCGGCTGACGCCGGCCTGAATCAGGTCTGGGACATCCGCCTGCGCCTGGACCTGCCTCGGCTCAGCGCGTTGAACCGCTGGACCGGCGAGAGCCGCGCCAGCGTTGTGCTGGACATCGAGAACGTCCTGAACCTCGTGAACGACGACTGGGGCACCTACCATTCCGGGCCCAGCTTCGGCCAGGCGGCTGTGGTGCGGGCGGACCTTGTGTCCAGGGCCGACGTGTCGGCACTCGGCGTGGACGCCGCGCCGGCGCTGACTGGCGATGCGCCCAGAACCACGTGCCGCAACCGGGCTGACTGCGTGTACCGCTACAACAGCTTCCGCGCGATCGCCGCCGAGTTTCCCTCCGCGTCGCGGTCCGTGTATCGAGTTCGGCTGGGCGTAAGGTTCGAGTTCTGACGACGGCCAGTCGTGCCGGCGAACTGCTGCGCTTCGACCGAATTCCTCGGTGCGTTCAAGACGGGCGGGGACAAGCCGCCCCTACGTGTCAGTTGCGGCGCAGCCGTTCCGATACGGCGATGGGGCTTGGGTAGCGGAAGATTACGAGGTATGTGGAGACGAGCAGCGTTACCACGGTGGCACCTTGAATGACGTGCGCGGCTTCGGCCGAAAGCAAGGCCGCGCCGGCAACGTAGGTCAACAGCAGCGAGAACTCGCTCGCCTGGCCCAAGCGAAAGCCGGCCTCCGTGGATGCGCCGCTCGGTTCTCCCTGCCAGCGCAGCAAGGCGCGGAACACCGGCGGCTTGATGGCCACCAGCACGACGGCGAGGATGACGGTTGGCACGGCCATTTTCGCGAGCAGTACCGGGTCGATTGCGGCGCCCACGGAGAAGAAGAACAGCACCAGGAAGAAATCCCGCAAGGGGCGCAGGCTCTCGGTGATGTACTGGGCGATGGGGGAGTTGGCGAGCGACACGCCGGCAACGATGGCGCCGATCTCGAACGAGAGCCCCACCAGGTGGCCGAGGCTGGCGATGCCGAGGCACCAGCCCACCGCCAGAAGGAAGATGAACTCGTGAAACGCATCGAAGCGGGCGATCACGGGCACGACCAGATAGCGCACGCCCACCGCGGCGACCACGGCCACCGCCGGCAGTGCCACCGCCACCTGAATGGCGATGCCAAGCGCGCTGCCGGAGTCGGCAGTGGAGAGCGCCGCCAGCACCAGCAGCGCAAGGATTGCGATCACGTCCTGAATCAGCAGCAAGCTGATGACCAACTCGCCGATGTGACGATGGTGCAGCACGGTGGTGGGC
>VXPR01000524.1 GCA_009839405.1 Gammaproteobacteria bacterium | reverse complement strand
GAGCGTATATGCCCCTTCCTCCATGCCCCTCTCCATTTCCTCGCGGATGGCATCGTCCCACTCGTCAAGGTAGTCGGCGAACGAGTCGAGTGCCTTCATGTGCGCGTCAAGGAGGGCTGCAGCGTCTTCGAAGATGCCCTCTGCGGCAAGTGCGGCGACCTCCGTGTCGGTTTGCTTCCGTTCACGGAAGGCGCGTGCGAAGGCCGCAGCACCGAGCCTTCGGAGCGACCGCAGAGCCTGATTGCTAGCGATGTCGAAGGAGTCTTTCATCGGAATCTCAAAATACGCGGAGTGCTGCATTCGTCATGCTGACCTCAGATGAAGGGGAGCGGCAATGTCGAGCTCCGGCTGGAGCTTATGATAGGACGCAATTGTTTGTGTGCGGGTGCGATGATGCTAACGGGCACGCGTACACGGGCTAGGCCGTACACGGGCAACAGCCGGTGCCCTGGCGTCAGGCGCACTCCACGCGCCGATAAATCGCCATCATCTCCTCCCCATACGCCGCCAGCTGTTCGCCCATCTTCCACCGATGCATCTGCAATCTTCCCTCAACTTCCGGAATCGACTCCCACTGCTCCAGCGTACGCAAGCCTCCCTCCGAGGCTATCCTGAGCCCTGCCTCAACAATCGGCTTGATCATGCAGATGTTCTCCCATGGCTCCACCCCGAGCTCATTCCTTATCCTGTTCCGAAGCGTCCTCAGCCTCGCCTGCGCCATGGCCACCGTCAGCGGTGAACCCGCTCCCTCGTTCACCGCCTCCTCTCGCTCAAGATACTCACCCTGGTCCTCAGGCTCCTCGTCCCGCTCTTCCGACTCCACACGCACCGCAACGGCAAGGGCATCGACCTTCTCTCCGACGCCTGCCGCCAGACGGTTCGCGGACACGATCTCTTCGCGTAAATGCCCTATCTCCGACAAACCAGACGACATCTCCTTCAGCGTCTCGTCGATCCGGCTCATCAACGCATCCTGCAACCGGCCATCCTCCGAGGCCGCCTCCTCGCCGGTCTCTCTTCCGGCCACCGCCTCGGTCAAGCCATCCTTTGGACGACGACCGCCCTCGACCGCGTCCGTCGCCTCGTTCGCTTCTCGAAGGTCCTCCTCCCTATCGTCGATCGCGTCCCTGACCACCAGCGCTAGCGCTTCGTCACACTCCCTGATCACCCCCTCGACCTGTTCCACATCCAACCCCGTCGACAGGTCCAGCACCGACATGACCACCCCGCAAAGCCCCACCACCTGCGCCCGGCTGCCATCGTCCTCGTGCTCGTGCGCCCACACATTGCGATGGTCCACCAGCACCTCGTACAGACTCGGGATGCATTCGCACCGCCGCCTCGCAAGCCCGGCCAGGCCCCGCCCCTTTTTCCCTCGCAACCGGCCGATCTGGCTAAACCGCACCCGGGTCTTTCCCGTTACGCTCCTTGCCTGAAACCTCGTGTTGCGAAACCAGTCCCGCACCTCCGTGAGCTCCCGGAACGACGGCGGCCCCTCCCCGTCCTCCTCGATGAGCCCCATGCGCGATGCATCGCCCAACACGTTCCTGATGATGGGCGTCGCCACCTCTGTCAGGAACTCCTGATTCGGTCCCTTCAACAGACGTGCATACAAGCCCTTTCGCTCAAGTTCAGGCATGCGCCTCTCCGTGCAGAATCGCGAGCGCAGTGTATCCACCCCTTCACGCCTACACCAATCCGCCACCCTTCCCCTGACAAGCGACCGCCGGCTACTTTACGGTCCCGCCATACACGCCGACATCACCCCAAACGGTAAGGTCCTCTTGGACACACACTCCGTCCGGCTCACATCGCCGTAGGACGATGCACATACGGGCGAGACGGCTTTCGTGTGTGTCCGCGACGTGCAGTGAGTCTTCCGGTTCGTTCGGATGGCCGTGGATCATAGGCAGCATGAGTGGGTGCCCATCAAGACGAAGAGTCAGCGACACCGCGAACATCGGCGACCGACCCAAAGAGCTCGCGTGCCCAGTCCAAGCCGAGGCAACCGCGCACGTTAGGCAAAGCGTGTCCGGTGGCACGCGCAGATGGGCTGCAACGGCTGGAACAGGCGTTTGCGTTGGCTCACGGGCTAGTCGACTCCCAGTCGAGAAGGCGATCAACCGCGTGATCAGAAACATGATCCCCGTCCATGATTACGCTGGGCACGCCGCCGCCATACAGTCGAACGTTCTCTCTGCGGAACAGCGCTCGGGCGGTCTTGACGGCATCCGGAACTTCGCTGCTCGGACGGGCATCGATGTCGTCGTCGTGGAGCCACTCATCGCCGTACCCGTCTGCGAGAGTCACGACGCTGCAACGAACCGGCCTTGCATCAGCATTCCCGCCTCGCCGAATTCTTGCCGAAAGGAATGCTCGATATGTCACGTCGTCCTGTGGCACACCGTACCCCATGAGCACGACGTGGTCGGAATCCTGAACGACGACGCGCATCTCGTGCTGGATCTCTTCGATGAACGGTGGCGGCTCCGCCTTGAAGTTTGACTGCATCATTAGGGGCGTATGCAGCGCGTAGGTCATCGCCTTGCAGTGGACGCAAGCACGTGCGTCGACTTCGCCGCGATTCCAATGCTCCCGCTCCGCGCTGGAGCCTCCATTTGGCAGGGCCTCAAGCCAACTGCCGAAGCCAATGCCCTCCGCAAATGCCCGAAGAGGTGGCGGTGGCAGGAGCGTCTCGGAGCGCAGATCCCAACTGTCACCGTTGAAGCACGAGAGCTTGCCGCAGCTGGGACACTCCCGCCACCAAAGGCAACCGTGGGGGAACAGATACTTGCCGACCCGGATACGCACGGCCGCGTCGTGGTCCGGATCGTTTAGCTGCCTCGCCGAAGACGCGTTCATCGGCTGCCAGACGACGGCCCTATCCCTGCTCTTTCGCACTCGTGGGCCAGGAACGAAGTGACCCAAATCGTGGAAAACCTGAAGCCGGCGTGCAGGACTGTGCACATGCGGTACGCTCGGCGACTGGTTGACGTCGCGATTTGCGAGGAACTGCACCCACAAACCGATCGGGTCCCAGTTCATGCTCACGATGGCCAATGGCCCAACGACAAACGCTTCATCGTCAAGAAGCCGCCCGCGAACCGATGCGAGTCTCACGCCTTCTTGCTGCATCCTGACGGTGAGTGCGACCGCGAAATCGTAGTGGTGCTGCATGTCGCGATGCCCTCGGGCCTTCGCATGCCAGTCCACGTAGAAGACTGTTCTCAGCAGAAGGCCCAGGGCGTTGCGGGCACCGCGCACGCGCTGCGGATCGAGCACTTTGCCGTCCTTCACAGGGAAGCCGTGGCCGCTCTGCTCATGCATGTCGAGCAGGTTGAACAGATCAGCAATCTCGAATCCATCTTGGTCGAAACTGCTGGTGCCTCCTGAAGAGCTTACGCTCCGAGGACAGATGTTGATCGCCGCGACAAGAGCCGGCCAGTCGTACCAGCCGCGCAGTTCGACGATGCGATCTACAAGGGCTTGTCGGTCGTCGCAACCCCAGTTGCGCCGCATGGCTTCGAGTTGTGCCAGCGTCGTCTCTGCGCTGCGTGCGCGGGCTTGGCCAACCTCGTGGTCGCCGAGCACTCGCAGCAGATCCGTCAAGGCGTTGTGCCATCGGGCATCTATGTCATCACCAAGCCCCGAACGCACCCGGGCTTCAACTGGTGGGGCGTCCGGGTCATCGTTCGGGGCCAATTCGCGGAGGAACTTGGCATGGGCTTCGGAAGTCCGCATGCCGATGGTCGCGGTCGATCCGGCACCCCAGAAGATGACGGTTTTTGGGTGGGAGGTCACCCTCGCTTGGGCGCGGGTATCGTTCCGCCCACCACCCGCAACCCATTGGCGCCGTCTCTCTCGACGCGGAGTTCGACCGTGGAACCATTGATCGATGCCCGGCCCAGCTTGCGAATGAACTCGGTAACGCCGCATACGGCCAGTCGAACGAGTCTCTCCCCCGAACGCGGCATGACCACAAGTGCACTCCCGATTTCGGCGCGGTCCGGTGGCGGATTTGGGATGAACACTGCAGCCGTTGAGCCCAAGATCTCGACAGAGTGATTTTGGTCCGGTGTGAAGAGCACTTCTCTTGGGTTGCCGTCGTAGAGAATGCTGACGGTTCCAACTGATGTGTAGTCGCCGACTTTGGTGTGACCACTTCCCATACGGTGCCTCCGCGGGCGCTTCAATGTCAAGATTAGCGTACCATTCGCTGCGTCTCGCTCAGCCAAGCTCTTCCGGGGTGCCGTGGCCGAGACGGTTGCTTGCCCGGACGCGCTCCCACAGATCCAGACATCGCAACACGCCTATCCGCTGCCGGACGGCACGCTACGCAGACGCGCCCGTGAGTCGCCGTTTCGGACGACTCCCCACTCGCTGCCGGGCTTGCATTGAATGCACGCGGCGAATCGGCTGGCGGTCACTGACCCACCTGCGAGGCCTCGTCGGGAATGCCTTGCAGCCGCGCCCTCCGGCTGGCGGGGCCGCCGTGTGCGAGATGTCTCGGGCGGTGTAGGACGAAGTAATGTTTGTGTGTCGGGGGCGAAGCCGTGCTGCTAGATTACGTGTCAGGTTCACGCATCCCGCAGCACCGGCGCCCATGGTTGAGTTTTCGGAACAGCATGTCGCGGCACTCCATCGGCTAACACGCGCGCTCGACGGCATCATGCCCCTGGACGCCCTCGTTCTCGGTGGGGGCACCGTTCTCGCCGCCCGTTGGCAACATCGCGTGAGTACGGACCTTGATCTGTTCACCGAGCAGCGGGCCTTCGCAGCACACATCTACCGGCAAGCGCATTCGTTATGGCCGCGGGCCTCGGAGCTGTTCGATGTCGTCGATCTTGGCCGCGAGCATTTCGGAGCTCGCTGGCGCGGCATCGACATCACCGTCTCGACTGCTTGGTGCAGCGCCTTGCTGGATGTTCAGGAACGTTCCGACGAGGCGTTGGCCGGCGTCCCGCTCGAAACCAACGAGGCCATTCTTGTTCGCAAGATGCAGGGACGCATGTATGGTCTTGGCATGTTCACCGAACGCGACGTGTACGACCTAGCCTCGGCCGCCCAACACGACCCCGCCGCCCTCAATGCCGCGTTGTCCGCGCTGACCGAGGAGGAGCGCACGTACATCGGTCGTGAGTTGCGCATGTCGAAGCAATGGGACCAACCTCAGAAGCGACTTCTATCGCCAGCCCATCCAACCGTCGCCGGCAACTTGCGGGTGGCCGCGGTCGAGATCGTGGCGCGCACATTGGCCACCGGCACAGGAACCGCACCAGACACCGAAGGCAGCGAACGATGATCGCCAGCCCATACCAGCGAAACGGGCGAGCGCGTATCGACCTTTGGCCACCATGCGCATTCGACCATCCAGACGGTCGAATGCGCGGACCGCTCGACCCAGACCATTCCACGCTCGCCTGGCTGCTCGGCCGATCCTTCGCCGGCATCGCTCGCAGGCCGAAACCAGACGACCTCTATGGCTGGATCGTCGCACCTTCGCGCACTCCGAACCAACGTGCATGGATCATCGATGCGCTCAAGGTCGCCGCCACTCGCCCCGCCGAACTCGCCGCCTTGGTGCGTGGCGATGCAATCAGCATCCACGACCTCGCGACGGTAGTCGACGAAGCCAACTGCGATTACGGCCTCCTGACCGACTGGCTCAACAGATACGCAATCCCACCCCCCGGATCGCAACGCCCCGAGCCCAAGTGACGCCGGCTGCAAACCGAGAACATCCTCCACGCGACACCTGGACACGTCGTCCTACGGTCGTGTGGGCGATTACCCACGCTGGCGCGTAGGGGAGGTAGAGCGGCCGACGAACGAGGGTGTGATGCCCGAGGCGAATCGGGGCTGATGGTCACTGACCCACCTGCACGAGCTCGAGGGGGGAGGGCTTGCAGCCGCATCCCGTCGGGGCGACGCGCCCCAAACAGGGGCGCTTGCATCCGTGGCGCGCTCGAAGTTGGGGCGTCGATTGGGTGGGCCACGCGGCCCGTTCGCGCCACTTCACGCCGTTTTCGGTGTTGGCACGTTGTTTGCTGACCCCTCCCGCCGTTAGCCGGGCGCAAGGCGCGTTCGGCGCTTTGGTCCTGGGGGACACAGCCATGAAAAGACCGTTTCTTGCGAGCATCGCCTTGGTGGCGGCCGCCTTCCTTGCGCCGCAAGGGGTGGTGGCTGGCGGCACCATCGAGGTGGGGGAGG
>VXPR01000397.1 GCA_009839405.1 Gammaproteobacteria bacterium | reverse complement strand
CGCCCGATGGCCTTCTGGCCGCAATCGTGAATGGCGCGGTCCGGCTCCGGCGTGCTGGCGACCGTTGCCGACACGGTGACAGCCCCGGCCAGTGCGTCTTCCTCCCACAGCGCCAAGCCGTCGTCGTCTGTGACGACACGCGCTGAACCCGCGAGCGCATGTGCACGTCGGCGCGTGGATGCCGTCACCAACGGGCGCAGGATGCGGATGTCCTCGCACCCCGCCGCGGCAAACACTTCCGCCTCGGCCACGCCTCGCACCGCGATTCCCGTGACGTGCCGGCCCTGAAGCTGCAAGTGCGCGATTGCCGGCGTGCAATGCACCCACGCCGCCGCCCGCACCGGCGATTGCAGCGCACGAAGATTGGCCGCCAGGCGATCGAGGTCCACCAGCAGAGCCGGCGTGTCGATATCGTCCACCGGCGAGCCGATGGCCGCGTCGATAGGCTCCTGCATCCGTGTCCGGCCCTCCTTTTGAACCGGCGCAGACTACCTTACGGAGGCTCTGATTCCATGCGAGAGTTTCCGAGAAGGCGTACGCTCTTGCAGTCGGAAAGGCAGCGGCAACCAAATCGCATGAATACGCAACCGCTCATCGAGCACCTGACAGCACTGCGCCAGCTCGCGCTCGCCAAGTACGAGGCGGACCCGCTCCCCACGGGCGAAGCTGCGCGGGAGGCGCTCGATCACGAGATCGAAGCGCAGGGCCTCAAGGCTGCGGTCGCGGACCTCGAGACCAAGGGCTATGCCGTGCTGCCACCAGGGACGGTCAAGCCGGTCGCGTTCTTCGACGAGTTGCGGGAGACGCTCTTGCGGCTTGCAGAAGACGACTCCTCGCGCAATCTTGGCGCCGAGTCCGGCCTCGGCAATACGCTCTTCCACCTGCTGCCACGGGCCCGGATCATCGAGGAGGCGTTGCTGGCACCGGCGCCGCTCGCACTCGTCACTTACCTGCTCGGCTATCGCGCCAAGCTCTCGCAATCCACCGGGCTCATCAAGGATGCAAGCGCGAAGCCGCTGGCGCTGCACGCCGATCACAGCGGCAAGATTCCCGCCCCGTGGCCGGCCGTGGCGCAGTACTGCAACGTCACCTGGGTGACCACCGACTACACCCGCGAGAACGGCGCCGTTTGCGTTTGGCCGGGCAGCCATCGGTTCTGCCGTCCGGTGCCGGCCGATCTCGTCATGGCGCACGATCGCGATGAGGTGGATGTGCTCGAAGTGCCGAGGGGTTCGGTGATCGTCTGGCACGGCAGCCTGTGGCACGGCGCGGTTCCGCGCACGACCGGCGGCCAGCGCGTGACGCTGGTGCTGCCGCATGTGCGCGACCACGTGCAGGCGCAGGAACTGTATTGGGCCACCACGACGCCGGAGATGGTGGAGCGCAATGGGACGCGGTTCTGCGCGCTCATGGGGCTCTACTCCGCCTACCCGTGGCTGCAGGACGGGCCGCCGCCGACGCTGGCCTTGAGCGCGCGTTCCGGGAGCCAGTTCGAGTGACGGACGTGGGAGCAACGGTGCGCCGCGGCGTGCAGGTGTATTGGCAGCCGGGGTGAACCAGTTGCCTTCGCGTGAAGGAGTTCCTCTCCGTGCGGGGAGTTGCGTTTGAGTCTTGCGACGTTGCGAACGATGTTGACGCCGCGGCTCGCCTGCGGGCGCTGGGCCTACGTTCGGTACCCGTGGTGGCGGTGGCCAACTCGGACGGTGGCGTGGCTGGTTTCGCCTTTGGCGTGGACCTCGAAAGCGTTGCGCAACTCGTGGGCATTCGGTTTCGAGCCCGTCCTGCGCTGCCGGTGGCGGAGCTGAAGCACCGGCTCAAGGCTGCCCTTGAAAACGCAATGCGACTCGTGAGCGAGTTCCCGCCGGACCGGCTGCAAGACAAGCTGCCGCGCCGAGACCGCACCTGCCTTGCGCTCGCGAACCACCTCGTCGAGATCGCCGCCGTGCTCCTGCGCGTTTCGGACGGCGCGCCGTTCGACGTGGAGGCGTCCGCGGCCATCCCGCAAACAGAACTCGGAGTCGCTGCTCTGCGCAAGCGCGCGAAAGCCGTGGCCCTGCAACTCGAGGAGGTCCAGGTGCAAGGCTCTCGCACGGTGGAGACCTTCTTCGCCCCCCAAACGCTCCACCTTGTGCTCGAACGATGCGCCTGGCACGCCATGCAGCACGCACGTCAGTTGGAGATGATGCTCACGCGCACGGGCACGGCGCCCACGCAGGCGATTGCGCCGCACCTACTCGCCGATCTGCCGCTGCCGCAAGCCGTGTGGGATTGACCACCGGACCGTAGCGCCACTCGCCTTGGGAGCCTTCGGCAACGTTGGCCCTGGGGAAGCGGATGCCCCCAACAACGGCCTCCGCTGTCAGCGCCCCTTGAAAACCGGGTCCCGCTTCTCGACGAACGCATGGAACGCTTCGCGGGAGTCTTCGCTGCCGCCCGTGCGGGTGTGTCGCTCCGTCTCGAGCTCGATGTAGTCGCGCAGCGGCATGTTCTCGGCGTTGATGAAGTTCTTCTTCATCTCGCCGATGGCGAGCGGCGCGGAGCGGGACAGTCGCTCGGCAATCGCCTGCACCTCCTCGCGGAAGGTCTCGTCAGGAAAGGTGTTCAGCACGAGGCCAATGCGTTCGGCTTCGTCGGCACCGAACTTCTGCGAGCTGAAGAACAGCTCGCGCGCCTTGGTGGCGCCAACGATGCGCGGCAGGAGCCAAGGCCCCGCCATGTCGCCGGAAATCGCGACACCGAGGAATGCGGAGTTGAATACGGCCCGCGAGCTTGCATAGCGCAGGTCACACGCGCACGCCCAACCGAACCCTGCCCCGGCGCAGGCGCCGTTCACGGCGGCGATGGTCACCTTCGGCATCTCGTGCAAGAGCGACGTGATGTGGAAGTACTCCTTCCGATTCGGCTCCTGCTTCTCACCGCTGGTGGACGCCTTGAGGTCCACACCCGGACAGAATCCGCGCCCGGCGCCGGTGAACAGCAGCACCCGGATGCGATCGTCCCCCGACGCCTCGCCCAGACACTCGTAAAGCTCCCGCATCATCGTGTTGGTGATGCCGTTCAGGCTCTCGGGTCGATTCAACGTAACGGTAGCGAGGTTGTCCTCGATCTCGTAGGTGATGGTCTCGTAATCGGCCATGGTCCACTTACTCCCCTTCCTGGAATGTTCGAGCCGGTGCCAAGAGCCTATCAGTGATTTCGCAGGCACGAACGGTGGAAACCGCGACCGGGGCCGCTTGGAACGGAGGGGGTTCATCCGCGACAATGCCGGCCATGCGCGCGACGATTCATTGGAACGGCAAGGTTCGGTTCACCGGGGTGGCCGGCAGTGGCCATGCGGTTGCCATCGATGGGCCGCCCGAGATGGGCGGCGAGAATGCCGGGGTTCGGCCGATGGAGTTGATGCTGCTTGGGCTTGGCGGCTGCACCGCGTTCGACGTAGTCAACATCCTGCGCAAGGCGCGACAGCGGGTGGTGGATTGTCGGGCGGAGATTTCGGCCGAGCGGGCGGAAGAGGAGCCGAAGGTGTTCACGCGCATCCACGTCCACTTCGTGGTGGTGGGCGAGGCCGTGGACGAGCGCAAGGTGCAACGGGCGATCGACCTGACGGCGAGGAAATACTGTTCCGCTTCGATCATGTTGGAGCGGGGCGGGGTGGCCATCAGCCACGACTTCGAGGTGCAGGAGTCCCCCACAGCCGACGTTCCACCAAAGGCATGAGCTCAGACGCCGGCGAACGCAACCGGCCGCCTCTCGCGGGGCTGCGCCACGTGGCGCTGTTTGCACGGCGGTTCGAGGACACAGTCACGTTCTATGTGGACGTGATGGGGATGCAGGTGGAGTGGCGCCCGGATGCGGACAACGCCTACCTCACGAGTGGCGTGGACAACCTGGCCATCCATCGGGCGACGGTGGATGCGGCAGAGGAAGGGCAGCGGCTGGACCACATCGGCTTCGTGCTCGACCGGCCAGAGGACGTGGACCGCTGGCACGAGTTCCTGCTCGGGCGCGGCGTGCCGATCTTGGCGGTGCCCAAGACGCATCGGGATGGGGCAAGGAGCCTGTACTGCTCGGACCCCGAGGGGACGACGGTGCAGATGATCTTCCATCCGCCGCTCGCGAACGGACCGCCCGACTGACACGCCTGTGTCGGGCGGTGTGGAGTGCTTGGTTGCTGGATCGAAGTTCAAGGCCGCATTTGCCAACGGCCTTGCGGGGCGAAACAATGGTGCCCTCTTTTCCTTAAGGTGCGAGGCTAGCCGATGAATCCATTTCTTGAGCGTCGCGAAATCGGTCGCACCGGCATGGTGACGAGTCGGCTTGGCATTGGTTCCACCTTCAACGCGCCGGCCCAGGTGATCGAGTCGGCCTTTGAACGCGGCATCAACTACCTGTATTGGGGCACGGTGCGACAGCCCGGCTTTGCCGAGGCGATGGTGAACCTTGCCAAGAGCCACCGCGACGAACTGGTGCTCACGATTCAGTCGTATTCGGACGATCCCGGCACCATCGAGGCGGAGGTGGAGGAATGCCTGCGCACGGCGGGGCTCGAGACCTTCGACTTCCTGCTGCTCGGCAATCGCAACCAGCGCCCCGGCGATGGTTATCGAGAGGTGTTCGAACGGCTTCGGGAGCGCGGCAAGGTGCGCTTCATGTCGCTCAGCAGCCACAACCGGCCGCTGTTGCCGGAACTCATCGCCGACTACGAGCGCGGGGAGAGCCCGTTTGACCTCTTCATGCTGCGCTACAACGGCGTGCACCGTGGGGCGGAGCAGGATGTGTTCCCGCACGTTCCGGCTGAAGGCGGCCCCACCATCTGCACGTACACGGCAACGCGCTGGGGGCACCTGCTGGACCCCGCCAAGATGCCGCCGGGCGAGGCACCGGTGAGTGCCCGGGACTGCTATCGCTATTCGCTCTCGCACGATGCGGTGGACATGGTGCTGTGCGGGCCGGCAAACGCCGAACAAATGGACGAGGCCATCGCGGCACTCGAGCGCGGGCCGCTCGAGGCGGAGGAGCGGGAGCGCATCGAAACGATCGGCGCATACCTTTACGGGCAATATGCGCCGGCATACCCGGACGCGGGGGACGCAGAGGACGTTTCGGCAGGGAGAGCCGCGCAGTAGGTCTGCCGAGTTCTTCGTGCGTCTGGGCGCCCGCCAGGGCGCGCCGGGACGGGACAAGCCCGTCCCCTACGAGGAAGGCGACGCAAGCTCATCGGGTTGCCGGATTGTCCCAGGCGCGAGCGGGGCGTCAGCGTTCAGTCCTGACCGCTTCCAGGCGCTCCAGGGCCTGGCCGTGGAGGAGGGTCTCGTAGGCGTTGCTTGGCGGGATGGCCACGGCAGCTTCGAGGAGTTCTAGCGCGCGCTCCCTGTGCTTGTCTGCGTCTAGGACCAGCAAGGCGGTTCCCGTCTCGAGCAGCACGGTCTTGTCGTTCGGGGTGAGGGCCAACGCCCGTTCCAGGTGCTCCATTGCCTTCTTGCGGGTCGCGCCGAAGGTCATCCGCCCCACCAGCGCGCCGGTGCGATCGACGACGTTGGCGTGCCAACTGCCGAGCGCCAGTTGGGCGATCGCGTTGTCGGGATCGAGCTCCAACGCCTTGTGCAGGGCGTCGCGCATCTTGCCGCCGTAGCCGCCCGTGAGCGCTTCGCCGATGCCGATGGTCTGAGCGTAGCGGCCGATGGCGCTGGAGGATTCGACGTGTGTCCACGGGTCGTCGGGGGCCAGTTCGACCGCGGCTTGGGCGTGCTCCATGGCCTGCCGGAAGTACTCCTTTTGCTCCTCCGCTGGGGCTAGGTAGGAACCGTGGACGCGGAGCGCCCCCGCCGCCAGCACCAGCCCATCTGCAGAGCCCACGCTCGCCGCCTGCTCCGCTGCTTCGAGAAATCGGCCAGCATCGAATGCGGCGTGGGCATCGGCCAAGGCATCCGCCTGCACGCTGGCAGCGCCGAGGAGCATGCCGGCGAGGAGCGCCAACGCCATGCGTCGCGATGTCGGTTGTCTTCGTCGTGCCCGGTCGAACTGCCGTGCCGCTGCCCCCATGCGTGCGCCTCCTTGCCTTCCAAATGCCGAGAGTCTCCGTAACCCTGCCGAACGGCTGTCGCACGTTCAAGCCCTGACGGGCGCCTAGGATGGTGCGCCGTAGAAAACGACGCTTGCGCCGGAGTTGAGACCCCTGCGAGAAGCCCCCCCTCCGAAAAGCGCCTCGCTTTTCGGA
>VXPR01000026.1 GCA_009839405.1 Gammaproteobacteria bacterium | reverse complement strand
TCGTCCTCGTGGTCGTGGTGCTCTTCCTCATGGTCGTGGTGCGCGTGGCTGTGGCCGGGAAGGCCGAACAGGGCGCGGTTGGTGCTGATGGCAACGCCGGCGAAGCCGCGCGCGCCGATGAATGAGGCGCCCAAGGCACCGCCGGACATTTCGAGCTGGCTGCCGGGAACGTGGCCGTAGGCTTCCTCTTCTGCCTCGTGCTCGTCGTGGTCTTCCTCGTCGTCGTGATGCTCTTCGGCATCGTCGTCGTGATCTTCGCCCTCGTGGTCGTGGTCGTGCTCGGCGTGCTCCTCCATCGCATGGAGCCGTGCGGACTCGGCGAAGCCGGGGATGTCGTACTCGCCGGCGTCGCGGGTGTAGGCATCAAGGTGCCAGGCAAAGCCGTTGCGGCCGCCGTCCAAGCGGACAGCGCCGGTCTGGCGTTCGCCGTTGTCGCTTGCGCGCAGTTCCGCACGGCCTTGGATGCCGTCCGGCACCGTGTGCGGGATGCGCCCTGTGTGCACGTCCACCACGCCACCGACCGCTCCGGACCCGTAAAGCAGGGTGCCTGGGCCTTTTAGCACTTCCACCCGATCGGCGATGAAGGGCTCCACCGTGGTTGGATGGTCTTGGCTGCTGACGGACGCATCCATCGTGTCGATGCGATCTTCCATTACGCGCACTCTCGCACCGGCCAAGCCATGCACGACGGGGCGACTGGCGGCTTGGCCGAAGGAGGTGGCATGGATACCTGACTCATCGGCCAGCGTTGCGCCTATGCCCGGTTCCGCCCGGCGGCGCAACTCTTCGCCTTCGACCACGGTGGTAGTGTCGGCCAGCCCTTCGCCCGACAGCGGGTGGGCGTGAACCTCAACAACCTCGAGGTCTCCTTCAGCACCTGGTGCGGCCGAATTTGCCGCACTGTCTGTCTCCTCGGCGAAGGCTGTCGGTGTCCACGCCACGACCGTTGCGACGGCCACATGTCCGAGCAACTTCATGTCTCTCCCCTTTGCCTAGCATTTCTGCTGGCTAGTTACGGCTCTTTGCAGGTCTTCGCGCGGGCGACGGAGGCGGTTCACTACCGTTCCATCCTTGCTAGCCTCCAATGGAAGCGTGCCCCGGACGAGGGCCCTCTTGGTCTGACGCGTGTGCGCCGGGTTGCGGCAGTCAGGATTGAGCGGGAGGCGCTCGGGGTTGGCGTGCATGCCATGACGCTCTCGGCATTGCGCTGGCTGGGGCGCTGGCAAGCCGCGAGGCTTGGAAGAGGACAGGAGCGGACGAACTGGATGGATCGGACGAGCCATACGAGTCCACCGCGAGGCAGTACAGGCACTCGTCATCAATGTGTGCGTGGGCAGCGGAGGAATCCATCGCCAGCACAAACGCGGCACACACCACGATGGCGTGCGCTATCCGGCGTTCGCGAAGCGCGCGTGCATGCATCGGGGGCTTTTATACCACCATCGCCGCCGTCGTGCGTTCAAGGCCCTTTTCGTGCGGAATACAGCGCGCAAGTGCGGGAGGTGACCTCTTCCAAGGCGCGCCATGGTCAAGTCCGACTTGGACGACGCTCTGTTTGATTGACAGGCAATGTGTTTGTGACTAAACAGTCGTTCCATGAACACTTTCGTCAGTCGGCATGCGACGCCACGAGCATGGACACGAGGGCCATGTCCACGCCTCGCACCCTTCGCTGTTTCAAGGCGCCGACGATGCTATGTGAGCTGTGCGCAACTGCGGGGCTAAGAGCGGCATCGACGAGCTGATGCTCCGATGGCGAGATAGACCGAACTGACGTGCTCTTCGCTGGCGGCAATGCGGCGGGGCATTCTCTCTGCGGGACTGTGCCTCGCGCCGACTTGCCGCCGGCACTCTGATGCGCCAAAAGGCACATGACAGGGCACTAAGCGCAAGCAGAAGCGTATGAGTGCATCGGCCCCGATGCTGCTAGCCGTGTATTCCGGCGCCGTGTTGTTGGCGTCGCTGGTCGGCGGGCGGCTAGCCGAAAACCGCACGATGACGCACATGCGAACCCAGGTGGTGATGAGCTTGGTCGCCGGATTTCTGCTGGGTGTGGCGCTGTTTCACCTCCTCCCCCACAGCCTGGCGTGGATTCCAGGGCCAGACGCGATGGACACGGCAATGTTGTGGGCTGTGCTCGGCATGGTCGCCATGATCGTGCTGCTGCGGGTGTTCCCGTTCCACCAGCACGACTTCAGCGCCGAGGCCCAGATGCATCATGGTCAGGGCCCTGCCAACGGGCACGGACTGGCGGGGATTGCGCTCGGGCTCAGTCTCCATGCGGTGACGGAGGGAATTGCACTTGGGGCGAGCGTGCGCGTCGGGCTGACGCAAGAGGGAGTGCTGCCCGGTCTCGGCGTCTGCCTCGCCATCCTGCTGCACAAACCGCTCGACGCCTTTTCGATCACGGCAATGATGAAGCACCGCGGCAAGGGGCGTCGCGCACGGCTCGTAGCCAACGTCGGCTATGCCCTGATCTGTCCGCTGGCAGCGGCGGCAAGCTACTTCGGCGCGGGGATGCTTGACGCGATGACACAGGGGCCGGCACTAGGCTACGGACTCGCGTTCGCAACCGGCGCCTTTCTTTGCATCGCCCTCAGCGACCTGCTGCCTGAGGTGCATTTCCACAGCCACGACCGCGGCAAGCTGCTGCTCGCGCTGCTGGTGGGGACGGGCCTTGCCTACGCGCTCTACTTCGTCGAAGGAAGTGCCCACGGCACATCCCACTAACGAGCGCAAGAGATGAAAACGGATGCGTCAGCGACCTCGCCCGACGCGGGTGCCGTGGACGACCGGCGCGGTTCGTCCTGCTCCCGGTGGTGTGTGCATGGCTCGAGGCAGGGGCGGAAAGCAGCCACGGGCTTGTCGGGGATGGGAGCGCTCTGGGCCTCCGGGCGATCTGTTGCACGTGGCGTTGCGGCTTTTGAGGCGGCTTTGCGCGACTTGTGCCCTTGGCCGGCATTGTGCACGGCACGATGACGCGATTCGTGCTTCGTCGGTTGCTGTTTGCCTTTGTGACGGCGTGGGCGGTGGTTTCGGTGACGTTCTTCCTGCTGCGGTTGGCGCCGGGCGGGCCGTTCGACGGCGAGCGGCCCTTGCCGCCGGCGGTGGAGGCGAATCTTCGTGCTGCCTACCATTTGGATGAGTCGCTGCCGCGTCAATACCTGCGCTATGTGGCGTCGGTTCTGCGCGGGGACTTGGGGCCGTCGTTTCGACAGCGCGACTTCTCCGTGAACGAGCTGCTCGGGCGTGGGTTGCCGGTGAGCCTGGCTGTGGGTGGTGCGGCCCTATCGCTTGCGCTGGGCGTGGGCATTGCTGCCGGCGCGTGGGCAGGCTGGCACCGAGATGCTCCCAGCGATCGGGTGGTGGCGCTGCTGGCCACGGCGGGGCTTGCCTTTCCGCCCATCATCGTCGCACCCGTGCTGGTGTTGGTCTTCGCCGTCGCCCTGCGCTGGCTGCCCGCGGGCGGCAACGACACTGCCGTGCACTACCTGCTGCCGGCGGTGGCGCTTGGGCTGCCCTATGCGGCCGCTTTCGCCCGGCTGACGCGCGGTGGCGTCATCGAGGCGCTGGCGAGGCCCCACGTGCAGACGGCTCGTGCCAAGGGGTTGCCCAAGTCGCGCATCTTCCTGCGTCATGTGGCGCCGGTTGCCGCGCTGCCGGCGCTCTCCTTCCTAGGGCCTGCGGCAGCGGCACTGCTGGCCGGGTCGATGGTGGTGGAGGAGGTGTTTTCGCTGCCGGGGCTCGGTCGCTATTTCGTGCAAGGGGCGCTGAACCGCGACTACACGCTGGTGATGGGCACGGTGATCGTCTATGCGGGGCTAGTGCTGACGTTCAATTTTCTCGTGGACCTGGGCTATTCGCGGCTGGACCCGCGCATTCGCCATGCGTAGGGCACTGTTGGGTACGAGACTGTCGAGCGGCTGTGTGGTCGTGCTGTTGGTGATCGTATGCGGGGCTTTGGTGGGCCCTTGGCTCGCGCCCTGGCCAGCGGACGAAATCGACTGGGACGCCATCGACCAAGCCCCGAACGCCACGCATTGGTTCGGCACCGATGGCGTCGGGCGCGACCTCTTCGCCCGCACATTGGACGGGGCCCGCACTTCGCTTGCGATTGCTGCGCTCGCGACCTTGGTGAGCACCTTGATCGGCATTCCTTGGGGTGCCGCCGCCGGTTATCTGGGCGGCGCGGTGGATCAAGCCATGATGCGGGTGGTGGACGGCATGTATGCGCTGCCCTTCGTATTGCTGGTGATCCTCTTGGTGGTGGCGTTTGGCCGCAACATCCTGCTCTTGTTCGTGGCCTTGGGCGCCGTGTCGTGGCTCGACATCGCTCGCATCGTGCGCGGCCAGACGCTCGCGGCGAGGCACGAAGCCTATGTCGATGCCGCCCGGGCGCTCGGTGCCGGCCGCTGGCGGGTCATCCTCCGGCACATCATTCCCAACGTCATCGGCCCAGCGGTGGTGTATGCCACGCTCACGATTCCCGGCGTCATCATCGCCGAGAGCTTCATCAGCTTCCTGGGGCTCGGCGTGCAGGAGCCGCGCACGAGCTGGGGCATGCTGATCGCCGAGGGCGCCCGCAACATGCACTCCTCGCCTTGGCAACTGCTGTTCCCCGCCGCCTTGCTGGCGCTGACCCTGTTCGCACTCAACATCCTGGGCGATCGACTTCGAGACGCCTGGACCGGAGCCGAGCCGCAAGCGCGGCGCCATATCTACGGCGCAAGCTCCTCCCATGGGAGAAATCGCGCAACCTAATGATCGTAGAGCGCTTTCTTCGTAGGAGATGGGCTTGTCCCCATCCGTCCTGAACACACCGACGAACTCGTCAAAGCACCGCAGTTCGCGCAAGCGAACTGCCAACGCGCCCGTCAGGGCGCGCCGGGATCCCCTACGGTCCCTCGACCTGCCCCGGCAAAGTCGCAAGAAGCCTGTTCCTGCGTGTCAGCGGCTCGGCGTACGCGGCGAATGGAACTCCTAGGCGATAATGCCGGCCGCGCCACCCGCGGCGAAGACGAGGCTTTAATCCATGACCATCAGTGCCGGCATCGGCATCGCCAACTTTCCGTTCGAGGATGCGCGCGGGTTCTGGCGCTGGGTGGACTTGTGCGAGGCCGGCGGCGTCGACTCCATCTGGCAGTCCGACCGACTCATCAGCCGGGAGGCCAACCTCGAGTGCATGAGCGTGATGGCCGCGCTCGCCGGCGCCACCAAGCGCATCAAGTTCGGCATGAACGTGGCGAGCCTGGGGTTGCGCGATCCGGTGCTCACGGCGAAACAGTGCGCCACCATCGACGTGCTGTCGGACGGTCGCCTGCTGCCGGCGTTTGGCCTCGGCAGCACGCGCTCGCGCGACTACACCGCCACCGGCATCGCCACGCGTCGGCGCGGCAAGCGCATGGACGAGGCGATGCAGATCATGTCGCGGCTGTGGGTGGAAGAAGCGGTGACGTTCGCGGGCGAGCACTTTCGGCTCGACTCGGCGTCGATTTCGCCACGCCCGGTGCAAAGCCCGTTGCCGCTGTGGGTTGGCGGAAGCGCCAAACAGGCCATCGAGCGAACGGCGCGGTGGGGCACGGGCTGGCAGGCCGGCATTGCCTCGGCCGGAGACGTCGGCCCGGTGGTGCGGGCGATCAAGGCCCGCGCTCTCGAACTCGGTCGCAGCATCGATGAAGATCACTTCGGGGCGGGTTTCGGGTTCCGCTTCGGCAGTCCAGACGAACCCTTCATGCGGCGCTACATCGATGGCTTCACTCGCAGCATGGGGCAGCCGCCGGACGCCTTCACGGCAGTGGGCGGGGTGGAGGAAATCATGAGGCTCTTGAGGGGCTTCCACTCGGCCGGAGCGCACAAGTTCATCCTGAGGCCCATCGCGAATGGTGCCGACGAGATGATGGGGCAAACGCGGCGGCTGATCGAGGAAGTTCTGCCTGAGGTGGCGGCTTTGAACTGACCGCCCCGCCTATACGGGGCACTAGCGCACCCTGAAGGGCGCGCGCCTTCGTGCTCGCGTTCGCTCGCAGTTACGGCTAGCAGCCATTCGCACTTCGCCGCTGCGCGGCAAAAGTCCGACAGCTGCTAGCGCTTGAGCAAGGACGGGCCCCGGAGGGAAGGCATCCCGCCTTCCCTAGCGCCGATAGGCGCTTTCTCCCTGCAAATCGCGGTCGGCGCGCCAGGAGGCGCGCAGGGAAGGCAGGATGCCTTCCCTCCAAAGGC
>VXPR01000498.1 GCA_009839405.1 Gammaproteobacteria bacterium | reverse complement strand
CCCCCCACCCCCCCCACGAAGCCCACCCGTTCGCCCCAGCTGGGGGCGCCATAGGGGGCTGACTTCTAAACGGGCCTCGGAGGTAAGGCAGAATGCCTTCCCTCCAGACCCGTTCAACCGCACCTACGTGTGTGGCCCCAACCTGTTGGCGGCGGTTTCGCCAGCAGGAAACTGCTACGCTTGCCGGATTCTTGGACTCCCGGATTCGCCATGCCCGCTAACTCTCCTGCGCCCGCGCCGGATGCGCCACGCTTTGACCCGGTGGACGATGCCATCGGCGCCGTCGCTCGTGGCGAGTTGGTGGTGGTGGTGGATGACGACGATCGCGAGAACGAGGGCGATCTCATCATGGCGGCGTCGAAGGCAACGCCGGAGCGGGTGGCGTTCATGATCCGACACACGAGTGGCATCCTCTGCACGCCGCTTGAGGAAGATCTCGCCAAGAGGCTGCACCTCGAACCCATGGTGGCGCGCAACGACGCGCCGCTCGCCACCGCCTTCACGGTGAGCGTGGACTATCGCGAAGGGCTCTCCACCGGCATCTCCGCAGAAGAGCGCGCCGCGACCGCGGTGGCTCTCTCCGGTGGCAACGTCGTGGCCGGCGATTTTGTGCGGCCCGGGCACATCTTTCCCTTGGTCGGACGACGCGGCGGCGTGCTGGTGCGATCGGGCCACACCGAGGCGGCCATCGATCTCGCTCGCGCTGCCGGCTGCGCGCCGGTGGGGCTCTTGGCGGAGGTCGTGAACGACGACGGCACCGTGCAGCGGTTGCCGGAACTCATGCGCTTCGCGAAAGAGCATGACCTCAAGATCATCTCCATCGCCGATCTCATCGCCTGGCGGCAGCGGCGCGAGCAACTGGTGGTACGGACGCGGGAGTTCGAGGTGCAAACGGCCATAGGCCGCGCCCGCGCCCTCGCCTACCGCACCCGCTTTGAAGACGCCGAGCACCTTGCCCTGGTGTTTGGCGACCATGGCCCCGGAACGAGCGTGCCCGTGCGCATCCACCGCGAGAAGCTCATCGAGGATGTGTTCGGCCCGCAGGCGAGCCATCAGAGCAACCTCTTGCAGACGGCGCTACAGCGCTTGGGTGAACTCGGCGGGGGAGTCTTCATTTATCTGCGTAGCGGCTTCGCTGGGGTGCCGCTCGACAACCTGAGCGAAGGACCCGCCAGCCGCGCCGACGGACGCAATCGCGACTGGCTGGAGATCGGTGTCGGCGCGCAAATCGTGCGCGACCTAGGCGTCACCCGCATTCGCATCGTCACCGGGCGGGAGGTGGACTACGTGGGCCTCGAAGGCTTCGGCCTCGCCGTGGACGGCATCGAGCTGCTCGGCAGCTAACCTCCGATGCCAGCAACCAGCATCGGCGTCACCCTCGGGGACCCGGCCGGCATCGGTCCCGAAGTGCTGGTGAAGGCGTTGCACCACGAGAACCGGCCCAACGCCCGCATCGTCGTCTACGGCCCCGGCTGGGCACTCGGACTAGGTGCACGGCAGGCTGGCCTGACGGTGCCGGAATGCGACCTCGTTGATACGAACACCCCGCGCCCCGACGACTTCTGCGTTGGCGAGGTGGCGGCGGAGTGCGGCGAAGCGGCGGTGCGCGCCGTGGAACGCTGCGCTAGCGATGCGATGGCCGGCGAGATCGACGCCATGATGACCTGCCCGCTCCACAAGGAGGCCATTCACGCCGCCGGCTACGTGGACGACATCGGCCACCAGGAGATTCTTGCTCGCCTGACCGGGGCCAAGGTGACGGCCACCATGCTGATGACGCCGGGATTGCGCGTGGTGCACCTTTCTACGCACAAGTCGTTGATCGAGGCGGGGCGCTTTGTCACCTTCGACAATGTGCTGGCGCGGCTCAGGCTCTGTCACGAGTCCCTGTGTGCATGGGGATTGCCGAACGTACGCATCGCCGCCGCTGCGCTGAACCCGCACGGTGGGGAAGGCGGGTTGCTCGGCCGCGAGGAGATCGAGGCCATCGCCCCGGCGGTGCGCGCCGCGCGCGAAGCTGGCATGAACGTGGTGGGGCCGCTGCCGGCAGATTCGGTATTCAACCGCGCCATTGCTGGCGAGTTCGACGTGGTGCTGGCGATGTATCACGACCAAGGTCACATCGCCATCAAGGTTCACAACTTTCACGAGAGCGTCACGGCGACGCTGGGGGTTCCCCTGATCCGCACATCGGTGGACCATGGCACGGCGTTTGACATTGCTGGCAAGGGAATCGCCGATGAGCGGGGCGCCATTGCCGCCTTGCGGGGCGCGGTGGCACTCGCGGAAGGGACGTTGGGGAGCTAACAGTCTGTCGGACTGGTAATGTGGGGGTGCTTCTGGAGGGCATCGGTGTAGCCTTCACTGCGCCGCGGGCACGCCGACCGCAATTGCCGAAAACGCCTATCGGCGTTAGGGAAGGCAGAATGCCTTCCCTCCGAGGGTACGCTACGCGCTTTATGAGCGCGTTGGCAGTCGCGAACGCAACCGCGGCTGACCTTTGGCCATAGCAAGGAGGGAACTGCCCTTGAGCGCAACGAACAATCGCAAGGTGGTGCTTCGGCGGGTGCCGGAGGGGATGCCGAAGCCTTCGGACTTCGAGATCGTCCCGGAGGAACTGCCGGCGCCGGGTCCGGGTCAGATGCTACTGCGAACGCGCTGGCTGACGCTCGATCCCTACATGCGTTCGACCTTCATGAACTCCGCCGACAACGAGGGTCGCACGGTCATCGGTGGCACAGTCTCGGAAGTGACCGAGAGCCACGTCGACGGATGGAACGACGGCGATCTCGTCGTCGGCTACTACGGCTGGCAGGAGCAGTGCCTCGCCAGCGCCAGCGACGTGCAGTGGAACAATCCCGGAATACCGATCCAGAAATGGGATGGCTCACTGGGCCCCGCGTCCACGGCCTTGGGGATTCTTGGCATGACCGGCTACACGGCCTATCAGGGCCTGCTCAAGGTCGCAAAGGTAAAGGCCGGGGAAACGGTGGTCGTCAGCGCCGCCTCCGGCGCGGTGGGACAGGTAGTCGGGCAGCTCGCGAAGATCAAGGGGGCGCGGGCGGTCGGCATCGCCGGCGGCCCCGCCAAATGCGCATGGTGCGTGGACGAGGCGGGATTCGACGCCTGCATTGACTACAAGGCGCCGAACTTCGCCACCGAACTCGCGAATGCCGCTCCGGACGGCGTGGACGTGTACTTCGAGAACGTCGGTGGCGACGTGCTCGAAGCCGTCATCCCGCTCCTGAACCCCGGCTGTCGAGTGCCGATTTGCGGCTTCATCGCGCACTACAACCTCACCGGTTCCGAGCGCCGGCCGACGCCGCTGCAGCGCCTGAAGGCGGAAGGTTTGCCGGTGCTGCCCCAGGACGGCAACGACGATGGTGCCGGCGGCTACCGCTTCTTCGCCTTCTCGGAACTCGCCGCCTCGCATCCTGCTGCGGAGGAAGCGCTCGAGGAAATGTCGGGCTGGATCAAGCACGGCCGTCTCAAGTATCGAGAGAGCGTCACCGAGGGCTTGGACGGCAGCATCGACGCCTTCATCGGCATGTTGCAGGGCAGCAACTTCGGCAAGGCGATGGTGCGGCTGTAGCGTCAAATGTGGACGCAGGAGTCACGCGCCCTGGTCCGGGCGGGTGAGCAGGAGATAGCCAATGGCCGCCAATCCGCCGGCGCCGAAGATCATGCACATCACCACGATCTGATAGCGGGCGGCCACCAGCGGATCGACGCCAGAGAGGATCTGTCCGGTCATCATTCCGGGCAGGGCCACAAGCCCCACCGCTAGCAGGCTGTTGATTTGCGGGATGAGGGCCGCGTCGAGGGCGACACGGCGGGCTGCCTTCAACTCAGCGCCGTGTTCGATCTCGGCTTGGAAGCGCTCGGCGGTGAGGCTGACTGTGTTCATGGAGTTGGCGAAGATCATGCCGGCGATGGGCACCGCCAGTTCCGGTTCGAACCAACGGTCCAAGTCCAGCACCAACTGGGTCACGAGACCGAACACGGCAAGGCCCGTGGCGCCGAGGGCCATGGCCACCGCGCCATACACGCGCAAGCCCTGCCGCTGCAGCGGCCGCATCGCGATCCACGCCGAGACCGAAATCATGAGCGCCAGCACCGCGACGATGATCCACGGATTGTCGGCCTCGAAGATGTACATGAGCACATAGCCAATCACCAGAAGCTGCACCAGCATCCGGGCGTTGGCGTAGATCGCCTTCCCTGCCCCCACCTTCCACCACCACATGACGGCAATGACGAGCGCCGGCGGAATGAAGGCGATGGCGAGGTGCAGGACGCTGATGATCTGCATTTCCGGCATCGCGCCATGTTGCACGGTTTCTGGAGGAAGCGCTCCATAGCCATGCCGCGGACGGCAGAGAACAGGGCACGCGCCTTCGCGCCGCAAGGCACGACCATGCCAACGCTCGGGTCCGCCCCGACCTTTGGGGTCCGAGGTGCGCGCCTAGCCCGGATTATTCATGAAGGCTGGTGAAGGGCGGGCTTTCGTAGCGTCCGGGGAGGTTTTCCGGGGGCTGGCGCGCTGGGGTCGGCGGTTGCGGCGAGTTTGGGGCGACGGAAGGGCGCATCTGGCGTCCTGGCCGTCGCCGATGCGTCCCGGACGGGTTTCGGGGCGAGCGCGGGGCGCGGAGCGGCGTCCGTGGGTCGGGTGCGGGCTGGAGGGGGAGTCCGGGTCAGGTCTTGACGGCGCCGACGGAGACGGCGATGCGTCGCCAGTCGTCGGCGAACGGGGCGCCGGCCGGCAGGTGGACGACGACGCGCCGCACCGACGACTCGACCCAGGCGCCGAGCTTGAGCAGGCGCAGCCGCAGGGTGCCGATCTGGGCGCGGGCGCATCGGGTGCGCCGCGCCCCGAGGCGCAGTTCCTGCATCAGCACGCAGGCGGCGGCGGTCATCAGCGCCCGGAACTGGTTGGCCAGGAAGCTCGTGCAGCTGGTGCGGTCGATCTCGAGGCCGTGCTTGAGTTCCTTGATCCGGTTCTCGGCGTCGCCGCGGCCGCAGTAGACGGTCTCGTAGACGTGCCGCGGCGTGCCCTCGAGGATGGTGACCACGAAGCGCGGGCTGTCCCTGGGCTCGCGGCCGAAGTGCTCGGCCACCTCCGCCCGGACCACCACCCGGCGCTGGCGCGGCCAGCTCCGGGCGCGGTAGGCGAACTCGCCGAGGCGACGGCTCGGCTCGCCGGCCTCGAAGGCGGCCCGCGCCTCGGCCATCGTCGGCTCGGCCAGCTTCAGCAGCGTCGGGTTCTTCGCCATGCCGACGACGTACTCGAGCCCCTCGGCCTCGAACAGGCCGAACATCTCCGGGCCCATGAAGCCGCTGTCCAGGCGGATGCGCAGCCGCGCCCGGGGGAACGCCCGCCGCAGGCGCGGCAGCAGCCGCCGCAGCAGGCCGGACATGCCCTGCGTGGCGGCGGCGTGGCCGCCCCGCAGGACGTGGCAGAACAGGTACTGCTCCGGCTCGTCGTCGAAGGTCAGGAAGCCCGCCAGCGGCAGATGGCACCAGGTGCGGTAGAACGCGCTGAACAGCGTTCCCTGCTGGCCGCCGTGGGTCGGGTCCACCGTCGGGTCGAGGTCGATCGTGATCCGCCGCGCCCGCCCCCTGCGGCGGCGCCGGTGACGCTCGACCACCGACTCCGCCAGCGCCTCCGACAGCCGCAGCAGCTCGCCCCGGCGCGGCGCGTTCTCGAACCGCGACAGCGTCGGCTGCGACGCCAGCGAAGCCCCAGACACCGGATCCCGACCCGCCAGCAGCTTCATCACCGGATCGTCCGCCAGACGCGCCGCGTCGTTGCAGTCGGCGTAGCCGCAGGCGATCCCGAACATGCGCTGCCGGAACAGCCCCTCCAGCGTGTGCGACACCTTCGACCCCTGGCGGCCGTCCGAAAGGCACGCCGCCAGCCGCGCGCTCAGACCCAGCCGCTCGTCGCACGCCTTCAGCAGGATCGCGCCGCCGTCGGAACTGCTCCGCCTCTGGTCGAACCGCGCAACCACGGCCTTCTTCGAGAGACCCGCGAACAGCACGCCCTGTTCGGTGGTATGGTGCGACATGCGGAAGCCCTTCTGTGGCTAACTGGTTGTCTGTCAACACCATTTTCCCACACCAAGGGCTTCCGCTCCATCCACACACGAATAATCCGGGCTAGCACGCCCTAGTGCCTCTGCACGCCGCGGCGGCCCCCCCTCCGAGAAAAGCGGGGACGCTTTTCTCGACTCCCCCGCGAG
>VXPR01000444.1 GCA_009839405.1 Gammaproteobacteria bacterium | reverse complement strand
TCGTAGGAGAGGAACGCAGCCGCGTCGCGGTGGTACACAGCAACTACCCAACCGCCGCCTACACGCACGGCCACTATCGTCAGGAGCAGATCCACGAGATGGCCAGTGACTGGCGCGTCCCCGTGGTGCTCTTCTCCGAAGGGGAGGGTGGCCCGCATGGCAACGTCGGCGGCGTCGGCATGGACGCCAGCGTCTTCACCGATTTCGCAAGGCTGTCGGGGCTGGTGCCGCTGGTCGGCGTCAACACCGGCGACTGCTTCGCCGGCAATGCCGCCCTCCTCGCCTGCTGCGACGTCATCATCGCCACGGAGGACTCCACCATCGGCATGAACGGCCCGGCCGTCGTCGAGTCGAGCGGATTGGGCGCCCACAGCGCGGCGGAACTCGGCGGCATGGCCTTCCAGGCGCCGAATGGGAGCGTCGACATCGTGGTCAAGGACGACGCGGCCGCCGTGGCCACCGTCAAGCAGTATCTCTCGTACTTCCAGGGGCCGGTGTCGGATTGGGAGGCGCCGGACCAGCGCCGGATGCGGCACATCATTCCCGAAGACCGCGTGCGCGCCTACGACATGCGCGACATCGTCGAAACCCTGGCCGACGAAGGCTCGGTGCTGGAAATCCGCAAAGACTTCGGCATCGGCGTCATTACCTCCTTCATCCGCGTGGAAGGCCAGCCGATGGGCGTCGTGGCCAACAATCCGGCGCATCTCGCCGGCGCGGTGGACAGTCCAGGGGCAGACAACGGCGCCCGTTTCTTCCAGCTCTGCGACGCCTTCGACATCCCGGTGGTGGTATTCATGGACTGTCCGGGGATCATGGTGGGCCCAGACCACGAGCGTACGGCCCTCGTCCGCCACGCCGTGCGCCTGTTCAACATTGGCGCCAACTGCACGGCACCCATGTTCGGCATCATGGTGCGCAAGGCCTATGGGCTCGGCGTGCAGGCCATGATCGGCGGCGCCTCCTCGGTGCCGTTCCTGACGGTGGCATGGCCCACGGCAGAGTTCGCCGGCATGAACATCGACGGTGCCGTCAAGCTCTCCGCCCGCCGCGAACTGGCCGCCATCGAAGACCCGGAAGAACGCAAGGACGCCTACGAACGACGCGTGGCGCAAGGCTATGAGTCGGCAAGAGCCGTGAACTCCGGCGCCAGATACGTGATCGACCCGGCCGACACCCGCGCCTTCATCGCTCGAGGCATGAAGAGCCTCCCGCCAACCCCGCCCCGCACGAAGAAGAAGCGTCCTTACGTGGACACGTGGTAAACCGCAGGGAACGGCAGGGCCGACCGGTTACTCCTGTATCCAATCGACGCCGGTATCCGCTCGACGCCGGCTCGCCTCCGCTCGCAGTCCGCTATTCTTGCCTGCCGTGCAGGGAAGGGATCGGGGATGAGTGACGAAGCCGCGCTGGCGGGCATTCGGGTGGTGGATGCCGCCGGGAGCATCGCCACGGCCTATTGCGGCAAGCTGTTTGCGGATCATGGGGCGGTGGTGGTCAATGCCGAGCCACCCGATGGCTTCGCCACGCGGCGGGAAGCGCCGTTTCTGCCCGGCGCCCCGGCCCCCGAAAACAGCGCCCTCCACGCTTGGCTCTCCACCAACAAGGCGAGCGCGGTGGTCGAGTCGCCTGGTGAGGTCCGCGACTTGGCGCGGGGGGCGCAGGTGGTGCTCGACGACGGACGGTTCGATTGCAGGCATTTCGCGGCCCTTGCCCCCAATGTTGTGGTTTCCACGGTGACGTGGTTCGGACGCACGGGACCGTATGCGGACTATCAAGGCACGGACGGCGTGGTTCAGTCGCTCATCGGCATGGTGCGGGGCATTGGTGCCGAAGAGGGCCCGCCCATCCTCCCCGCCGGCTGCCAGGCACAGGTCGTCGGCGGCCTCGCCGCCTACATCGGCACGCTCGGTCAGGTGATCGCCCGGGAGATCGGCAATGCCCGAGGCCCGGTTCGGCTCGACACGAGCATCTTCGAGGCCAACCTCTGCTTCACGGAGGTCGGTGGCGTGGGCGGCCACCGCAGCGGTCGCCGCGTACGGCGCATGGGCGTGAACCGCTACCCGCCCACCTATCCGCTCGGCATCTATCCATGCCGCGACGGCTGGCTCGGCGTCACCGCGCTCACGCCCTCGCAGTGGAAGAGCTTCTGTGCCTTGCTCGACATGCAGGAGTTCGCCGATGTGCCGCAGTACCAGAGCGCGGTCGGCCGCTTGCAGGATGCGGACATGCTTGACCCGCTCATCCACGAGCGGGTGCGGGAGCGGAGCGCGACTGAGCTCTTCAACCGGGGTCAGGGCGCGCGCATCCCGCTGGCGTTGGTGCCGACGATGGAGCAACTGTTCACGGTGGACCAATACGTCGCCCGACGGGCGTTCGATGAGGTGCGGCCACCGGGGCAAGAGGGCTTCGTGGCTCCGGTGACGCCATTTCGCCTGTTCCGCACCCCTGCCACTCGCGGCGGCGACGTGGCGGCGCTGGGTTCGATGGCGCTCGCGGCGGCCCGAGCGTAGGCGCATGACCCGGCCGAACCTGCTCGAAGGCGTGCGCGTGGTCGATCTTTCCATGGGCTGGGCCGGTCCGTTGGCGGCGCGGCATCTCGCCGACATGGGTGCCGACGTCATCAAGGTGGAGGGTTGCGTCCGGTTCGACTGGTGGCGTGGCTGGGAGGCCACCCAAGAGTGGATCGATGAGGGCGGCGCCGAGATGTCGCCGGCCTTCAACATGGTGAACCGAAACAAGCGCGACTTGACGCTCGACCTTTCGACCCCGGAAGGGGCAGACCTCCTCCTGCGGCTGGTGGCCATCTCCGACGTGGTGGTGGAGAACTATTCCGCCGGCGTGCTGCCGAAGCTCGGCCTCGATTTCCCGGTGCTGGCGAAGGCCAATCCCGAAATTGTGATGATCTCGATGCCGGCCTTCGGCAGCAGCGGGCCTTGGCAAGGCTATCGTGCCTACGGCTCCACGGTGGAGCAGGCGTCGGGCCTGCCGCATCAGTCTGGCGAGGAATCCATGCCCCCCACCATGATCCACGTCGCGCTTGGCGACTCGGTGGGCGGCCTCAACGGCGCTGCGGCGCTGCTCACAGCGCTTCGTGCCCGGCGCAGAACCGGCAAGGGCCAGCACCTCGACCTGTCGCAGTCCGAGTGCCTGTTTCCGCTCGGCATCAAGGGCATCCTCACGCAGTCCGTCACCGGCTCGCCGCCGCGGCGACTCGGCAACCGCTCCCTCGAACACGCGCCGAACGGCGTCTATCCCTGTGCCGGCGACGATGAGTGGATCGTCATCCAGGTTCGCTCGGAAGCGGAGTGGAAGGCGTTCGAGGCGGCGAGTGGCATCACCGGATTCGGCGATGTCGCGGATCGGCTGGCGCGGTGGAAGGAACTCGACGACGCCGTCCGAGCCTTTACCTCGACGCAGGTTGTCGAACTCTTGATGCCGGAGTTGCAGGAAGCGGGTGTGCCGGCGGCACGCTTGGCCGGCGGGTTGGAACTCACCACGGACCCGCACCTCGCGGCGCGGGGCTTCTGGAAGATGATGCAGCGCGAGTATGTTGGCGAGCTGCCGCATCCGGCGCCGCCCTATCGCGTTGGCGAAGCGCCGTTCGACATCGACCGTCCGGCGCCGACCCTCGGCCAGCACAACTTTGAGGTGCTGTCGGAAGTGCTCGGCCTTAAGGCGGACGAAATCGCGGCGTTGGCGGAGAAGGGCGTCATCGGCACGAAGCCGCGACTGCCGTGACGGCGCCACCGCTCACCGGCACTCGCGTCGTCGACGCCACCACGCGCTGGGGCGAAATGGCGGGACGCATCCTCGCCGAGCTTGGCGCCGAGGTCATCAAAATCGAGCCGGCCGCCGGGTGTGACTCGCGCCGCGTGGGGCCATTCCACGCGGGAGAGTCGCTGTATTGGGCTGCGATGGGTGCCGGCAAGCACAGCGTGGTTGCGGAGGACCCGGAGCCGTATCTCTCGGACGCGGATGTATTCATCGAGTCCGGCTTCCGCGGGGCGCTGAATGAGCGCTTTCCGCGCTTGATCCATGCCTGCGTGACGCCGTTTGGCCTCGGTGGCCCATTGGCGGATGCGCCAGCCGCCGAGGTCACCGTTGAAGCCGCAGGGGGCCTCGTCAACCTGCAAGGCAACGGCGACCGCCCGCCGCTGCCCATGGGCGCAATGCCGCAGGCGGCGTTCCATGCCGGCGCGCAGGCGGCCGCCGACATCGTGGTGGCGCTCAACGCGAGGGAACGCTCCGGGCTGGGGCAACACCTGGATGTTTCCGCGCAGGCCTGCATCGTCTGGACGCTGATGAACGCCACCGGCTTTCCGCCGAACACCGGGCGCAATCCTCCGGGAACCAGCGAGTTTCGGGGGCAGTTGCCGCCCTTGGTCGCACCGGGTCTCAAGCTGCCGAACATCGTGCCCTGTCGCGACGGCCATGCCCAGCTCCGCTTGCAGATGCCGGTCATCGGCGAACGCACCTTCCATGCGCTACTGCGCTGGGCGGAGGAAAACGGGCTCGATGTGCCCGAGGCCCTGCGCGGGCGAGACATGACAAGCTGGCTGGCGGCGCTGGCTGCGGGTGACATCGAAGCGGAAGACTTGCGCATTGCGGCGGAACGCGTCGTGGATGTCTTGGCGCTGCACACGAAGCGCGAGGTCCAGTCGTTCTCGGCCAAGCACGGCCTGACCCTTGCCGCCATCTACACGGTCGCGGATCTCGCCACCGATCCGCAGCTCGACGACCGCGACTATTGGGTGCAGTGCGACGGGCGGCGTTACGCCGGTCCCTTCGCACGGCTGTCCCGAACGCCGCTGTCGCGTGCGCGCCACGCCCCGACCGTCGGCGAGTCAACGGCGAGCACGCGATTTGCGAGCGATGTGCAGGGCGAGACGCCCGCCGATCATGGCAAAGTGGAGGCGCGCCGGCAGGCATCTTCTTCGTCGCGGCGTAATTCGTCGCCTTTCGAGGGGCTGCGCGTGGCCGACTTCAGTTGGGTGGGTGTCGGTCCCATGATCGGCAAGGCGCTGGCGGATCATGGCGCCACGGTGGTGCGGATCGAGTCCGCCAGCCGGCTTGACCTCCTGCGCACATCGGCGCCGTTCAAGGACGGCAAGCGCCACCCCGACCGGGCGCAGTTCATGGCCAACTTCAACACCTCCAAGCGCGGCATTACGCTGGACCTCAAGAACGCGGAGGGGCTGCGCATCGCCCGGCGCATGGCGGACTGGGCGGACGTGGTGCTCGAGAGCTTCTCGCCGGGCACCATGGCTCGCTTCGGCCTCGATTGGGACACGCTCTCGTGCGGGCGTGACGACCTCATCATGCTATCCACTTGCATGAGAGGTCAGACCGGGCGCGAGCGAACCTACTCCGGTTTCGGCGGCCAGGGCGCGGCCATTGCGGGACTGTTCGGGCTCGTTGGCTGGCAAGACCGTCCGCCTTCCGGGCCGTGGGGCGCCTACACGGACTTCATCACGCCACGCTTCGCCACCGCTACCCTCGGCGCCGCGCTCCTGCACAGGCAGCGCACGGGCAAGGGGCAGTACATCGATGTCTCGCAGATCGAGTGCGGCATTCGCTTCCTCGAACCGTTGGTGCTCGAACACGCGGCAAACGGCAGCGTCGCCACCCGATTGGGACAGGGCTCGCTACAGCTCGATCCACACGGCGTCTTCGCCTGTCGTGGCACCCATCGCTACATCGCGGTGGGCGTGGAGACAGACGCCGAGCGCGAGGCATTGGCGCGCGCGCTTGGACTGGCCGGCAGAGACGATGCGGGCGACGGTCTCGATGCGGCCTTGACGGCGTGGTGCAAGTCGCGCGATGCCTTCGCCGCCGCGGCCTCCTTGCGCGGCCACGGCGTGCCGGCGCATGTCGTGGCTCGCCCTGCGGACCTCTACCAAGACGAGCAGCTCGCACACCGTCGTTTCTTTGTGACGCTGAACCATCCTGTCATGGGCCCCACGCCCTACGACGGCCCGGCCACCATCTACTCCCGCACGCCGCCGCGCCTGCGGACGCCAGCGCCTTGCCTCGGCCAGCACAACCGCGAGGTGATGGGCGGCGTGCTGGGTCTCGACGGCGCTGAATACGAACGCCTGCGCACTGCTGGTGCCTTCGGCTAGCGCGGACTCTGCACCCCCCTCCGACAAACGGCGAGGAACGCCGTTTCTCGACTCCCCCGCGAGGGGGGAGTGACAGGAAAGCCCTCGCGCCCCCCAACAACGGTCGTGGCGTGCACTCCTGTCACTCCC
>VXPR01000061.1 GCA_009839405.1 Gammaproteobacteria bacterium | reverse complement strand
CCGAGCATGTCGGCGAGGTCGAGGCAGTAGTTCGCCAGGCGGTGCGGCGAGAACCCGCCAAGGCGCGCCGGGACGGGACTGGAAACTCAAGATATTGATTTAAAACAGGATATGTTCGTCTTTCTGGACTCGCTACTGGCGGGCGAAACGTCTTCGCCCCAAAAGGCCCCTCCGGATTCGGCGCGGGACGGGACACGCCTTTCCCTTACGCCGCTTGCTTTTGGGGATGTGGCGAGGTCGCAAGAATCCCCAATTGAGGTGATGCGGTTCGGGTCCGTGTTTCCTATGGTGTTCCCATGGTGCGAGCTTGCGCGAACGAGGTTGGAACGCCCTTACTTTCAGAAGGCGTTGACGCAACTGGTTGGGCGCGACCTGTTCTTCACCTTCGAGCAGGGCTTCGTGCTCGACCGAGACCTGCACACCGGGGTTGACTGGCACGTCGGCACGCAGACATTCGGCTACCGGCCAACCGACGAGTTTGCGTCTGGGGGCCGCCCACGCAGTACGCGGCCACTGCGCTCTGGGCCAAGGCAACTCACGATCAATTCGAGGACGTGGACGGCTTGATCTGGACGTCGCGACGATGCGATCCGGATGCGGCAATGCTGTTCTTCGGTGGCCGCACGACGGAAGCCGACCTCCAAGCCGTCAGTGTCCGCGACGGCGCGGACGCCTCGTTTCTTCGAGACGTGCGAGAGGCCGGGGAGCGAGCGGGAGTAGTGATTACCGATTAGCGCGCGGTCCCGACATACAAGCATTTCCCATATAGGAGCAGGACAATCTCCTATACTGTTGGCAACGCCTGCCCCTGAAGGGAACGCCACGCACGGGAACCAGTGTCAATGCTCGGTTTCCCGATGCCGAATCCTCCCCGTACGCCTAGCCTGTCCGGACCTGCACTGCAAGAGATCGCCTCCGCGGGTGTGGGACGAAATGTTTGCTGTGTCGGGAAGTCCCTTCTTGTGGCGGTGCAACCAATCTGGAGAGGATTGTGAGAATCTGGGTCGATGCCGACGCGTGTCCCAATGCCATCAAGGAGGTATTGTTCCGGGCTGCGGAGCGCGTGCAGGTTCGTACGATCCTCGTGGCCAACCAATTCGTGCGAACGCCGCCATCGCGCGTGGTCGAGTCGCTGCAGGTGGCAGCGGGTTTCGACGTGGCTGATCACACCATTGTCGAGCGAATGGCATCAGGCGACCTGGTCATCACTGGCGACGTGCCGCTCGCCGCCGAGGTCGTTGCGAAGGGCGGCGCGGCCCTCAACCCGCGCGGCAAGATGTACACCCGCGAAAACGTGCGTGACTACCTGCAACGACGCGACATGATGGACGAGTTGCGCAGTGTCGGCGCGGTGTCCGGTGGACCCAGTGCTCTGGGCAGGAAGGAAGTGCAGCACTTTGCCAACGCCCTGGATCGGTACCTAGCGAAGCACCATGCGCAACCGCCAAGGTGAACAAGGCAGTTCCTGGTAGCCTTTAAACAGCCTCGACTGCGGACACTACCCGGTCTCTTCCTCGTTCTGCGAACGCAAGAACAGCGACAGCCCGAACGCGAGCACCACGACCGCCGCGGTGACTAGGAAGACCTCCCCGATGGCACCCGTGAGGGCGGAGGGGAACGCCTCGGCCAACGCTTCGGCGACTGGCGGATCGAGACCCGATCGCGCAAGCTCGGCAACGATCTCCGTCTGGTCATCCGATACCGATCGTGGATCCAACTGGACGTTGCCGAGCCAGTTCGGCGGCAACGCCGCGGAAGTGCCTGGCGACGACGCATCGAAGGACACTGCGTCCGAGAGACGCTCCCGAAGTCGGTTCGTCAGCACCGCGCCCGCGGCCGTGACGCCCAACATGCCGCCTACCGAGCGGTAGAACGACAACGACGAGGTCGCCGCGCCGAGCATGTTTGGTGGTACGGCACCCTGCACCGCCGAACCGAAAGTGGCCAGCATCCCACCGAGTCCGAGCCCGACCAGCACGATTGTCCCGTCGGTCGCAAGAATGCTCGCCCCCTCGCTCACGGTGGACATCAGGAACAGCCCGACGATGGCGAGTCCCGTACTCGTCAAGGCCAACCTCCGGTGGGTTCCCTTGCCCCGCGAAAGCCGACGCCCCATGACGACCGCGCCGACCACCATGCCAAGCAGCATCGGCGTCAGGTGGCTCCCGGCTGCGCTGGCGGACATGCCGCTCGCGCTGAACAGCAATAGGGGCACGAACAACAGCGCCGCGTAGAACCCGAATCCGGTCAGGACCGACGCCGCCAACGACACTGGCACACCTCGGATGCGGTAGATGTCCACGGTCAGGATCGGGCTCTCGGTGCGCATTTCCATGGTGATCAGAACCGCAGTCATGACTGCCCCGAATGCTAGGCAGACGACAATCTGCCAAGAGAGCCAGTCGAACAGGACGCCGCCCGACGACAGGGCGAACATCAGCGGCATCACGGCGAGCACCAACAGCACCATCCCGATGTAGTCCGGCCTGCTGACATCGGTCCCCGCCTGGAGATTCGGAAGGGTCCGAACCACGACCGCCAGGACGATCGCGCCCAGCGGGACGTTCATCAGGAACACCCAGCTCCACCCGACTCCATCCGTGATGAACCCGCCCAAAGCGGGCCCCAGCACCGAGGCCAGGGCGTAGACCATGGCTACCAACGCCTGGTAGCGGGCGCGCCGTTGGGGTGGGAACAACTGGGCCATGCCGACCAGGCTGCCGATCATGACCACCCCGCCGCCGATCCCCTGGAGCGCACGGTACGCCACCAGTTCATTCAACGTCTGGCTCATGCCGGCCGGGATCGACGCGACGGTGAACAGGCCGATCCCCGCGAGCAGCACGCGCTTGCAGCCATAGATGTCGGCGATGCGTCCCGCGATGGGCATCGTTACGGTGGCCGCGACCAAGTAGGCCGTGGCCACCCAGGCGTAACGGCCGAATCCACCCAGTTCGACGATGATCGCCGGCATCGCGGTGGCAACGACGGTCTGGCTCAGAACCGCCAGGAACATGCCCAGCGCCATTCCGACGACAGCGAGCCGGAGCCTCCTGCGGATCTTCTCGAAATCGTCGGCCATGGTCCCCCCGAGATCGGCAACGCGGGAGCTACGAGTCCATCGACGCCGCATGCCCCGCAACCATGGTAGCGTGTTCGAAACCGACGTTTTTCGCCAGAGCCCTCGCCGTTCGAACACGTCCTTAAGCGCCGTCACGCGGTCGCTCATGGCGCCGTCTGCGCCGAGGTCAATCAGGGGCGCATCCCGGGGCGGGTCCCCGACGGGCGGTCCCGACACACAAACGCTCGGCCCTACACACCGTGCGACATTGCCTACGCATCATCCCCCCTCCATTCAACGCCGGTCCGTTGGGCAGTTGCCCATCCGCTCGGTGTCGAGAAGGGGCAAGGAGAGGCCGGGTCCCACGAGCGCCGCATAGGAGATGTCCCACGTCGTTAGGAAGGGATGTTTGTGTGTCGCGAGAATCACTACTACACGACGTACCGCGAGCCGGGCCTGGCGCGGACGATTGCCTTTCCCACGCGGTAGTCACATTGGCGATAGCTGGACGTTTGATGGTAGAACGGCGCCAAAGCGCCTGAACGAGGAGTAGCTCGTGACCACATCCGGTCCCGCACTTGACCCAGTTGCTGTGGGAGGTGGCCTGATCCAGGGCCAGTTCTCGGATGGCATCTACAGCTTCAAGGGCATCCCCTACGCCGCGCCCATTGAAGGCATCAACCGCTGGCTTGCACCGAAGCCGCCTGCGATCCTCGCAGACACCTTCGACGCAACACAGTTCGGTCCGTCGGCGCCGCAGAACGTGCCGTCCGTGCCCGGATGGCTGATGCCCAAGGCGGGGGCGGCGATGATGGACATGCTGGGCGGCATGACCGAACCCGGTCCGGACTGCCTCTCGCTCAACGTCTGGACGCCGACAGAACCTTCCGTTTCGGACGAAAAGCGGCCCGTGATCTTCTTCATACACGGCGGCGGACTCGCCAGCGGCGGCAGCAGTCCCCCCAGCGCCGACGGCGGTGCTCTAGCGAAGCGAGGGAACGTCGTCGTCGTGAGTGTCAACTACCGCCTGGGCGGGATCGGCTTCCTGGCCGCCGACGGGCTTTTGACGACGACGTCTGTGTCGGCAATCGCGGGTTCATGGATGTCGTCGCGGCGTTGCAGTGGGTTCGGGACAACATCGAGCCATTCGGCGGCGATCCGGACAACGTGACGGTCGTCGGCCAATCGGCGGGCGGGACGTGCGTCTGGGCCTTGCTGTCATCCCCCGCAAGCGAAGGCCTGTTCCATCGCGCGGTGGTGATGAGCGGCCCGATCGTCATGATCGACATTGCCGACCATCACAAGTTCACCCCCGACGTACTGAAGGCAATGAAGGTACCCGTTGGTGATGTCGAGGCGCTTGCCGAGGTGTCCAACGACGTCATCGTCGGCTCGAAGATGCAGACCATGCTGTACCGGCGGGGTGAACCGTACGGCGAGATGAGCCGCATTCGCCTACCCGCCGCGGGCGCCTACCACACGGAGTTCATGCCCGACGACGTGCTCGTGGCCATGTCGAACGCCAGGGTGCGCAACATCGACCTGCTGATCGGCAACTGCCGGCACGATGGGCGGGTTGCCGTGCTGCCGATGCCGTTGCCCAAGCTGCTGGCCATTCAGATCGGCAACAGCCTGTTCAACGGCCTCATCGGGAACACAAAAAAAGAACGTAAGACAATGATCGGCGAGTACAAATCGAAGCTGCCGGACAGCGACAGCTACACCGTGCTCGAGCGCATTCAGTCCGACGCCTTGTACCGCATGCGGTCGATCCGAGCCGCCGAAATCCACAGCGATACCAGCAACGCCAAGACCTACATGTACCAGTTCGAGTACGAAACCAAGGGACTCAAGGGTGCCTTCGGCGCGTTCCACGGCTTCGATGCCGCGTTCATGTTCAACAACCTGTCGACCTTGGGCGCGTGCCTAGGAGACGAGAGCGATGTCGCGGAAGCGCAGGCCCTGGCAGACAGCATCAGCGACGCCTGGGCAGCGTTCGCTCACACAGGCATACCCGAGGCGTCAGGACTGCCCGAATGGCCCGAGTACGACGTCGAGCGGCGTCAGACGATGATGTTGAACGCGCGCAGCGAAGTGGTTGGCGACCCGGACGCTCACATTCGGGCGATCTGGGAGAGTCGACATTCGTAATAGGCGCAACGTGGGAACGGCATGATGACTTGGAGGATTGTCGGTGGTCCGTCGGTGGCGGAGCCTCGTTGGCATTCTTGACCGAGTACACCGCTTGCCGGCTGACCTGACAATCGATATTCTGCCTGCAAGATCATGTAAATCATGCAAGGGCACAGATGTGGCTGCCGATCCGAAACCGATTGTGTGCGGTGCATTGGACTCCGAGGAGGTTGCTACGCTGCCGGAGCGCCTGCGTAGCCAGTTGGGCGGCAGTGCGGCAGGGGACGACGAATGGCTCGTTATCCGTGCGTCGTGGCCGCTCACCGATGTGGTCCACCGCCTAAACAAGCTCGGTGACGCATGGTCGGAGTCGGCTGTGCGCGTCAACCCCGGTGAGGATCTGAGGCAGCTCCTGACGCGGCTCTTGGCCCCACGGCAGGATGTAGACGCCGATTTGGCGCTTGACAACTTCGCGCTGCGGCAAGAGTACCTCGAGGAAACCCGAATGCTCACCGCAAAGCAGATTCACGGAATGTCGGGCGTACGTTCGTCCAATCCGAGCGAGCCCGCCTCACGTTGGAAGAAGGAAGGCAAGACATTCGCCCTGCGCATCCAAGGGCGCGACCTTTACCCAGTGTTTCAGTTTCAGGATGGCGCGCCCCATCCTGTCGTGAAGGACGTGCTGGCAACCCTCCCCGCTGGGATGACGTCTTGGCAGAAGGCGTTCTGGTTTGCCTCGGGCAACGGATGGCTCGATGGCGATGAACCGCAAGACCGGCTCGGCGACGGTGAACAGGTCATCGAGGCGGCCCGGCAGCTCGCAGAGCCGGCGCATGGATGATGAAGGTCCAGATGCCTCCATCCAGAGCCCGCCCGCCAGCCTAGAGGAACCCAACATATCCGTGCTCGCGGGTGGCACCGTGGTGCATCGCGTACACACGCCTGGATTCGCCGGCAACGCTTTCAACGCCTGTCGGGGCGGGCGATCGCGATTCGCACCGATTCACGATGCGCGTGGCGAGTGTGTTCCATCGCTCTACGCTGCCACGTCCTTGCCGGCCGCGAT
>VXPR01000438.1 GCA_009839405.1 Gammaproteobacteria bacterium | reverse complement strand
CTTCGCCGGTTTTGGAGACGGCGCCGGCGGCGGACTGCGCCACCATGTCGTAGCATTTGTAGTCGGCCCACGGGCCGCTGAGTCCGAAGCCCTTGAGCCGGGCATAGATGATGTCGGGCTTGACGGCCTTCATCACGTCGTAGGTGAGATTGAGCTTCTCCATCACGCCCGGGCCGTAGTTCTCCACGAACACGTCGTAGTTCGGCAGCATGTCGAGCAGGAGGGCGCGACCACGGGGGTTCTTGAGGTCGATGGCAACGCTGCGCTTGTTGGAGTTCCAGACCACGAAGTACTCGCCGTTGCCGCTTGGGCCACGTCCGGGGTCACCGCGTCCCGGCGCCTCCACCTTCACCACGTCGGCGCCGAGCCACGCCAACGCCTGGGTGCAGGAGGTGCCCGCCTCGTATTGGGTCATGTCGAGAATGCGCAGGCCATCGAGTGCCGGCATGGGTATCCCCTAACTCATGTGGTGGCTTTACAGTCGTGACGAAAGGTCTTCGCCGATCTTGGCGGGGGTCATGCCCGGCTCGTAGCGCGCCAGCACGTCGCCGTCTGGCCCGACGAGGAACTTGGTGAAGTTCCAGGGGATGTCCTCGCCGCCATCGGCACCCGGCTGTGCGGCTTTCAGCAACCGATAGAGTTCGCAGGCGCCGTCGCCATTCACCTCGATCTTCTCGAAGAGCTGGAAGTTGCAGTCGTAGCGGGAGCGAGCGAACTCAAGGATTTCCTCGTTGCTGCCGGGTTCCTGGCGCCCGAACTGGTTGCAGGGGAAGCCAAGCACCGTCACCGCGCCGCTCTCCTGAAGGGTACGCAGACCTGCGTACTGCCGGGTCATGCCTCATTGGCTGGCGAGATTCACCACCAGGCACGCTTGACCCTTGTACTTGGAGAAGGTCAACGGCTCGCCGGTGATGGCGTTCATGGTGATGTGGTGGAAGGCGGTCATTTGTTGCTCCCTGTCAATGCGGTAAAGCGTGGTGTGGTGGACGCGGCCGAACGGGATGTTGCTACCGCCCCTTGAACGTCGCGTCGCGCTTTTCGCGGAAAGCCGAGACGCCCTCGCCGAAGTCCTGCGATAGGCCCACCAGCGGGATGGCAGTTTCGGACCACTGCATGGCGGTGTCGTAGTCGAGATGCGCGGTGCGATAGGCCAGCATCTTGCCCACCTTCTGGCCGATGGGGGGGCCGGCCTCGATCTCAAGCGCGAACTCCATCGCTCGCTGGTCGAACTCCTCCGGCTCGACCAGATAGTTGGTGAAGCCGCACTCGTGCGCCTCCTCGGCGCTCATGAAGCGCCCGGTCATCATCATCTCCATCGCCTTGCGCCAGCCGAGGATTTTCGGCAGCGACCAGAAGCCGCCAAGGTCGGCGTAGAGACCCCGGCGCACGTAGGCCACCTGATAGCGGGCGGCGGTGGAGCCGATGGCGAGGTCGCAGTGGCTGGCGAGGTCGAAGCCAGCGCCGACACAGGGGCCATTGACGGCTGCAACCACCGGAACTTCGAGGCGCCGGAGCGCAACGTAGGTCTCCACCTCGTGGCGGAAGTTGAGACGATAGCCTTCCACATCCACGGAGCCGTCCGAAGGCTGCGACCCGCCGCCACTGCCGCCGGCCATGTCCATGCCGGCGCAGAAGCCGCGTCCGGCGCCGGTGATGACGACGCAGCGCACGGTGCGGTCGAAGCGGGCGTCCACGAGGATCTCCCGCATCTTGCGCAGGAGCGGGAACGTCAATGCGTTTAGGCGCTCCGGCCGGTTCAGCGTCAGCCAGAGGATGCCGTCCTGTTCACCCTTGCGCTCGCACAGAATCTCGTCGGTTTCGGTCATGTTTCGCTGCCCTTGCCCTCCAGCACACTTGCGACGATGCTAACAGCCTTCGGATTTCGTCGTAGCGGCGAAGTCCGAAGGCTGTTAGCCATAGCTCCCGGAAGGGGCGCGCTAACACCAGAGCCAAAGCCGAAGGCCCTCCGGTAGCAACGGGCCTCAGGCGTGGGCGGCAAGCGACAAGGAGGGGGCATGAACAGGCAACATGGGACGCGCGTGGTCGGGTCGGCATTGCTGGCCGCAGCATTCAGCGGCGCGGCGTGGTCGGACGAGTGCCAGCACTCGCACTGGGGCGCGGACGACGAGATCGGCAGCGCCAACCTCATCACGGCGGAATCGGTGCTGGCGGCATCCAAGCTCATCAAGACGGGGAAGACCTACAGCCTTGGCATCGTCATCGACTCCACCACACCGGCCTTCGCGCCGCGCGGCCTGATGCTGCAGGTGGTGCAGCCGAACCAGCAGGAGGGCAACCGGCCGTTTCCGAACGCCACCTACAACGACGACGTCTTCCAAGGGTGGTTCGGCATCGGGCCGCAGATCGACGGCCTAGGCCACCTCGGAGGTCCGGACGGCACCTACTACAACTGCAATCACGCCAGCGACTTCGCCGGCATCACGGGCCTCACCAAGCTCGGCATCGAGAAGGTGCCGCCCATCGTCGCCCGCGGCATCGTGCTGGACATGGCCGGCCACTTCGGCGTCGAGAGCATGGAGGCGGGGCAGTACTTCACCGTGGAGGATGTCGAAGCGGTGCAGGAGAAGCAGGGCACGCCAGTTCGGGAAGGCGATGTGGTGCTGTTCCACACCGGCTGGACGGACGCCAAGCTGGTTGCCGAGCCGGAGGTTTGGGTGGCGGCGGAGCCGGGCCAGACCGAGGAAGTGGCGCAATACATGGCGGACAAGAACGTGGTCGCAGTGGGCGCCGACACGTGGGGACTTGATGTGGTGCCGCCACCGGATCCAGCCCGTCCCTTCCAGGGCCACGTCATCCTGCTGAAAGAGAACGGCATCTACATCCTGGAGACGATGAACACCGGCCCGCTGGTGCGCGACGGCGCCTTCGAGTTCCTGTTCGTGCTCGGGCAGGCCAAGGTGCGCGGTGCGGTGCAGATGATCATCAATCCCATAGCGATTCGTTAGGGGGAAGCCAAAATGAACGCAGGACGCATCTATCGCCACATCGAGGTGGAGCCGCTCACGCCCACCATTGGCGCCACGTTGCATGGCGTCGACCTCGCTCGCCCATTGACCGACGACGCCTTCGAGGAAATCCACGCCGCCTGGATGGCGCATCAGGTGATCTTCCTGCGCGATCAGCACATCTCGGCGGAGCAGCACCTCGCCTTCGGGCGTCGCTTTGGGGAACTGCACATCCATCCGGCCGCACCGTATGCGCACGGCAATCCGGAACTGATGATGATCCACACCGACAAGGAATCGTTCCGGCAGAACGGCGCCGGCTGGCACTCTGATGTCTCGGCTGACGAAGAGCCGCCCCTCGGCAGCATCCTGCATCTCGAGACGGTGCCGAAGCACGGCGGCGACACGCTGTTCGCCAGCATGTACGAGGCCTACGACACCCTGAGCGAACCCATGCGCGCGCTTCTTGACGGCCTGACCGCCCGGCACGAGTCCGACTACACCGGCCAATACGGCGACCACAAGCCGCAGCGCGAGTTCCCCAAGGCATCGCATCCGGTGATCCGCACCCATCCGGTCACCGGGCGCAAGGCGCTGTTCGTCAACGCCGGCTTCACCCGCCGCATCGAGGGGCTGTCACGCCGCGAAAGCCGTGCCCTGCTCGACTTCCTGTTCGAGCACATCAAGAACCCGGCGTTCCAGTGCCGCTTCCAGTGGCAGCCCCATTCCATCGCCATGTGGGACAACCGCTGCGTCCAACACGTCGCCATCTGGGACTACTACCCGGAAACGCGAAGCGGCATCCGGGTGACGGTGAAGGGAGATCGGCCGTTTCACTGAGGGGGGTGTGCTGACCAAACGCAGAGCGTACTTTCTGCTTGGACGGCTAAACGTAGATCCCGGCTTCCGAAAAGGGTTGCTCCACGGCAGGCGTCTGATAGCGACGGATCGCTGCATCGCTCTTGGCAGGCCTCGTTCCGCTTTGGTGGCAACGGGGACAGGCCTCTAGCAATGGATCACGCTTGGAGTGCTTGCAGCTGCCGCCACTGTTTGATCCGATCTCGTAGGTTCGCCACCTCAGGGCAGCGCGAGAAGAAAGACTGGCGGCTTGCCAATGACGCGATTGTCATCTGGCTTCGCCCACCGCCCGGCCGGCGATGGTCTCCGTGGGCTTCAAGGAGCGGCGGGAATACGTCCTCTTTGAAGCTTCCGTGACGCCTTGCCTCTTGCCAAGGGATGTCTAGCTCGTTTCGATAGGCGACGGTGGCGTAGATCTCCACTTCGGGCTCCGCAGGACAGCAAAGGAGCGTGATGCCTTCTGACTCGAGGCTTTCCTCCAAGTCCCTCATTGCATCCGCTTTGGCTCGATCGGCGTCCGGAAAGAACAGCCAAAGATCCATGTGGCGGTAACGCACGGCGAGCTCTTCGCGAATCGCGCGCACGGCGTGGTCGTAGCCGCGCAGTCTTGGATTGGTCAGCACGTTCACTGTCGCCGATGGCCGTCCTGCCTCAGCAAGCACCATCTTGGTTAACGGCTTGAGGATGTAGCCGTTGTTGGTGGGATCTTCCGGGATCACGAGCACGCGAGTGCTCACAGCGCGCTTTCCATCCAGCCTTCTGCGAAGAGGTCGGCAAGCTCCTGGTCCGCGACGATGCGCTCGAAGCCCTCGATGTCCACGAGGCGCGTGATGGTGCTTTCCCCAGTGTCGGGGTTGCGGGCAAAGACGAAGGTTGTCTCGCACTCGTCTGGTTCGAGCCAGGCGACGACCGTGGGCGAGTGGGTTGTCGCCATGATCTGCGTGTGGTCGCCGCCGCCGTTTGCGCGAAGCATTTCCACCATCACCCGGACACGGCTTGGGTGGAGCCCTTTCTCGATCTCCTCGATCGTCATGACACTAGGCATGTCGGGTTGGTAGAAGGCAGCCGCGATTGCGGCGAACCGCAACGTGCCATCGCTCAACACGGGTGCCGGAAACTTGCGGCCTCGCTCCACCACGGCGAACATTGGCTCATCGAGCGCCCCACGTACGGCAATAACGGTATCGACTTCCTGGGGCCGGAGTTCCCGCAGCCAATCGACATAGGCGTTGCGCGTGTCTACGTCGAACATCTCGACGAGCCCAGCGAAGTTCTCTCCGCGTTCACCGATGCGTTCCGGCAAGAAGGCGCTAGAGTAATCGCGCAGGATGGACGGTGCCGGGTCGATTCGTTGCATATTGGCAAGCTGATGGGTCACCAACGTGAGGACGGGCTCGTCGAACTGGAATCTCCCGGCAACTTCAACAAGTGCCGGCCGAGATTGCTCCAAGTTGAGGCGCTCATCCCATTCCGACTCGACTAGAAGGACGGGCGCATTCGGGGCTCGGCGGGCCGTGTACAGCGTTTTCTCGGCAAGCCGAAGTTCCTCGCGCGTTACCTGACTGCTTCGCGGGGAAATGCGTACTCCATATGTCCAAGGGTGGTCGTCGGCGACTCCGCTTACCGAGATCTGAAACGTCTCATCCTCGTTGTCACCCTCGAAGCAGGCCTTTGCACTGCCGCCTCGGATGCCGTCCCATGTTTCATTGGTTGCGCTTTTCGGTTTCCCGTCCAAGATTTCGCCCACGGAGTAGCCGTTGCCTATGCCTTGAAGGACGCGCAGGGCATCGAGGAAATTGGACTTCCCTCCGCCGTTCGCACCAATGAGAAGGTTCATTCCACCGAGGCGGAGATCCACCTTGCGGAAGCTCTTGAAACCTTCGATGACGATGCGAGTGAGCATGGCTTTCCCGACGAACCTTCGCCATTTTGCCCCAATTGAGGGCGGCTTGCGGCGCGACGGAGGGCGGGACGCCTTCCGCGCGGAAAGACGGTTCAAAGATTGAACACGTGCATCGCGTTCTCGCCGAGGAAGCCAGCGAGGCGCTTGCCGGACTCGTGCCCAACGGACTCGCGCATGAGGTCCGCAGCGTCCAGACGCGAGTCCACGTGAGGATAGTCGCTGCCCCATAGGATGTGCTCTTCGCCGACTAGGTCCATCATGGCGCTGATCGTGCGCTCCTCCGGCTCGGCGACGAAGTAGCAGTTGCGGCGGATGTAGTCGCTGGGGCGTTCCGCCAGTGGGGTTAGCGAGAGGGGGCGGAAGAAGTGGTGTTTTTCGTCTAGGCGGTCCATCAGGTAGGCCGCGAAGCCGCAGCCCGCCTCGACGCTGACGATCTTGAGATTTTCGTGGCGGTCGAAGAGGCCGCCAAGGACCAGGGCGGCGAGGGCCGGGATGAGTTGTCCGGTTGCGCCGAGCGAAAAGCCGAACGTGGGGCCCAA
>VXPR01000225.1 GCA_009839405.1 Gammaproteobacteria bacterium | reverse complement strand
ACGCGATGGTGCGTCACTTTCACAACTTCGGCACCACCGCCGAGGATTTCGCCCACATCGCAGTCGTCACCCGGGATTGGGCGCAACTTAACCCGCGCGGCGTGATGTACGGCAAGAAGCAGAGTCCTTTCGGCGGACCGATCACCGTCGAGGATGTGCTCGAAGCGCGCCTCATTGCCTGGCCGCTGACGCTTTACCACTGCTGCCTGGTGACGGACCACGGCGGCGCGGTGATCGTGGCACGGCCGGAGATCGCCAATAGCCTGCGGACGAACCCGGTCTGGGTCGCGGGTGCCGGTGAGTCCATGGGGCACCAGAACATGCTGGAGATGGAGGACTTCACGGCGACATCCGCAAGCCGCTCTTCCGCCACCGCCTACAAGATGGCTGGGCTCGGACCGCAGGACATGGAAATGGCGATGATCTACGACTCGTTCACGATCACCGCCGGCATCACTGCGGAAATGCTGGGCCTTGCGCCCCGCGGCAAGGGCTACACGCTGTGGAAGAACGGCGACGCGGCCCCCGGCGGACGTCTTCCCATCAACACCAACGGTGGCGGCCTCTCGTTCAACCACTCCGGCATGTACGGGATGCAGCTCCTGGTGGAAGCCTATCGCCAGCTATCCCGCACCGCCGAAGACGGCGTCAACGGCATCGAGGGCAAGCAGACGGAAGCCACGACCTGCGTCGTGAACGGCACCGGCGGTACGCTTTCGACCACGGGGACGCTGGTGCTGGCGTCGGACGACCGGTAGCGCCCTTTCGGTTTCCGCAGGGTCTTGCCTCGACCCCGACGCGGCCGCGCATACGTCGCCCGCGTCGGAGTCGATCGGAGCTTTTAGTCCCTAGGCAGGATTTCGGAGGCGGGGACGCGCAGGGCTCGGATGGTTGGGGACTCGATCGTGTCGCCCAGGGCGTGCGCCGTCTCGCTTTGGTAGGTGATGCCGGCGGGGTCGGTGAAGATGTGGATTCGTCTGCGGCCGACGTCGATGATCCAGGATTCGGGGATGCCGGCACGGGCATAGCGGGGGATCTTCTGCCGGCGGTCTTGGCGCAACGTGCTGTCTGAGACTTCGATGGCCAGCAACACGTCCGGCGGGTTTGGGTGGCGGTGATCGAGTTCCGGCAGTCGCTTCGCCACCACGATGTCCGGCTGGGGCTCGTTGCGGGCGTCGAGGTCGATGGGGTTCTGTACGCGGATGCGGTGCGTGTCGATGAGGCGTCGCATGAGCGCCTCGGTGATCCGGTCCACGATGCCGGCGTGAACCGGGCCGACCGGCGTCATCTCCCGCACTTCGCCGTCGACGAGTTCTAGACGTGCATCCTCGGGAAAGAAGCCCTCTCGTCCCAGTCTTTGGAACTCATCGACCGTGATCTTGCGGTCCAGTTGGTAGCGTGCGCGTTCTTCCATGGGTGCGCTCCCGACTGTCCTTTCGTTGGTGTTTGCCGAACCAGTAGCCTACTTGCGTCGCACCTGCACCGGAAGGTCCGTGATGCCGTGGATGAAGCTCGAGAGCAGATACTTCGGCTCGCCCGCCAACTCCACCGCGCTGAAGCGGCTCAGGATCTCCTCCCATATGATGCGCAGCTGCATCTCCGCGAGGCGGTTGCCGAGGCACCGGTGGATGCCGAAGCCGAAGGCGAGGTGCTTGCGGGCGTCGGGGCGGTCGATGCGGAACTCGCCGGCACTGTCGAAGGCGTCCTCGTCCCGATTGCCGGAGTAGTACCACATGCACACCTTGTCCCACTTCCTGATGGTCTTGCCGCCAACCTCGATGTCCTCCATCGCCGTGCGGCACATGTGCGCGACCGGCGACTGCCAGCGAATCACCTCGGAGGCCATGTTGGGGATCAGGCCCGGATCGCTCTGCAGGAGCGCGAACTGGTCGGGGTGCTCGTTCAGGGCAAGCACGCCGCCGGAGATGGAGTTGCGGGTGGTGTCGTTGCCGCCGACGATGAGCAGCAGCATGTTGCCAAGGAACTCGTTGGGCGGCATGTTGCGGGTGGCTTCGCCGTGCACGAGGAAGGAGATCAGGTCGTCGCCCGGCTCGCCGCGGGCAGCGCGTTCCTGCCACACCTCATTGAAGTACTCGAAGCACTTCCACAGTTCCTTGAAGCCCTCCTCCATGCTCTCGAAGTAGTTCGGGTCCGGAATGCGCTCCACCGTGTCCGACCAGTGAATCAACAGATGCCGGTCCTCCTGTGGCACGTCGAACAGCGTCGCCAGCATTTGCCCGGTGAGCTCCACCGAAACCCGCCGCACCCAGTTGAAGGTCTCGCCTTCAGGAAGCTCGTCCAAAATCGCGCCGGCGCGAGAGCGGATGAGATCGGAAAGCTCCGCAATTCGTCTCGGCGTGAACATGGGCGCGACCACCTTGCGTTGGGCGTCGTGCTTGGGCGGGTCTTCCATGATGAACATGGGTAGGTGGAAGAACGCGTTGCGCTCGCCTTCCGTGGTCGGGCGCCAGCCGAGGCGGATGCCGCCGTTGCCGAGGTCCGACGAGAACACGGCATGGTTGGTGTCGATGGCCTTGATGTCGTCGTAGCGGGCGATGGACCAATAGCGGTCGAACTGGCTCTCTTCGGTGAGATGCACCGGGTCCTCCCGGCGCAGGCGCTCGAACACCGGCAGCGCGGTGTTGGCCTGGAATCGCGCGGGATGCGCGGGATTGAGTTCGGCCAACGGAATGGAGGAGACATCCTGATGCGGGTCGATTTGCCACTGTTGCCGCACTTCGAGGTTGGTTGTCTGCGCGTTGGTGATGGCGGAGGACTGGGGTTCGGCCATGTCGGCTCCCGGCTTTCGTTTCTCGCACGCGTTGTGCCACAGGCAGGTGGGATAGTCCAGCGTTGACGCGGCCAAACAAGCCCCGTGCTCAAGGTCTCCTCATCCAGGGGTCGGGCACCGGTCACCGCGGCGCATACCGTCGCCCGGGTGCGCTGGCTTTGGCTCAGGCGTCGAGGGCCTTGAGCATCCGTTTCAGCGCGAAATGACGATAGCTGCCGAGGACGAGCGTTGCCACCTCGTCCCAGTCGATGCGTTCCTCGACATCGAGCTCGATCCAGCCCCGGTGGCCGATGTAGCGCGGAATGACGAAGCGAGGGTCCTCGGCCAGGGTAGCCTGCAGGTCGGGTCCCACCCAGAGCTCCAGCTTCATGCGCTTGCGGCGCCGGTGGGCAGAAAGGAAGGTCTTGCGCCCCGCCTTCCACGCAGGGTTGCCAAACTGGGCAGCCTCCGACGTTTCCGGCAGCTCTGCCGTCATTTCCCGCAGTCGCGCCAAGGTTGCCTGCGCGCTTGCGGCCACGAGCGGGTCGAAGTCTTCCGGGTCGATCGTCTCGGTGGGCGGCTCGATGGCGCTGGGCTGGCCCATGTCGCGGGTCAAGGCGCTCGGTGCGACCTTCTCGTACGCTTCGCCTACCCGGATGGCGATCGTGCGCCAATCGTTGCCACGGTCGAGATGCACACCAAGCCAGCCGCGCGGGCCGACATACTGCGGCACGAAGTACAGGTCCGGTTCGCCCGACACGTGCAACTGCTGCGCACCGGGCGGCGAGTTCAGCCACAGCGCCAAGCGGCCGTCGCCGTGGTGGTTCACCGCCAACGTTGCGAAAGTCTTGTCGCGCACCCGGTAGTCCGGCATCCCGCGCCCTGGACGCTCCTCGGCTTCGGGGAACGACAGGCAAACCTCGCGCACGGCATCGACGATGTTCTTGGCCACAGCTCGCTCAACATAGCGGAGTCGTCCGACGCGTACTCTCCGCAACTGCACGCCTGGCTCCGATGACCGTAGCCTACTTCCACCCCTTTGGCTGGACAACCTGCGCGGCGCTTTGGTGTTGGCCCGGCCTGAGGCACTTCCTTGGGGGAGGCCCGTCCGGAGGGCGTCCGAAAGCGGCGGTGCGGGAAGGGCGTGTGGCATTCGGCGAATGCGCTCCCCCGCCTGAGCGGCTACACTCGCGCAATGTCCGCAGCAACTCGATTCGAGGTCGTGTCCCACGACGACGAGCCGTTGATCTTGGTCGACGGCGAGGATCGTGAGGTCGGGACGCTCGACAAGGCCTCCTGCCATGACGGCGACGGCGTGCTGCACCGGGCATTCTCGCTATTCGTCTTCAACGCCGAGGGCGAGACGCTGTTGCAGAAGCGGCACCGGGACAAACGGCTGTGGCCGGAGTTCTGGTCCAACGCCTGCTGCTCCCATCCACGTCGCGGCGAAGGGTTGCCGCAAGCTGTGGTTCGGCGCGCCGAGCAGGAGCTCGGGCTCTACGTCGCGCCAGAGTACCTGTTCAAGTTCCAGTACCGGGCCAGCTTTGTAGATGCCGGGAGCGAGTTCGAGCTGTGCTCGGTGTTCGTCGCCCACGACTCGCCCCAACCACTCGTCAATGCCACAGAAATCGCCGAATGGCGCTGGATTTCGCCCGACGATCTCGATCGAGAAATCGAAATGGCACCTGCGCAGTTCACGCCGTGGTTCAAGATCGAGTGGAAGCGCCTCCGGACGGAGTTCGCGACCGAGATCGCACCGCCATGAGGCGTTCACGCTCCTGCCATTGGCGCCCGTCTCGCCGCGATTAGGCTGGCAGCACCTTCGGGCCCTCGGTTGCTTCGCCTTCGGTGGGAGGAGCGTGACGGGCCCTCGCTCCGAGGTGCGTGTGGGACTGCGCCGCCCGGCCGGCACGTTGGAGCTGGCTAGGTTTCGCGGCGCCTCCTTGGTTTATCAATGTGTTACGTAGTCTGTTCCATGCAAGACGCCACTTCGTGAGCCCTGCGGCGCAAGCTCTTGGCCGGCCGTTGGCGGTGATTCGGCTTGGATTTGAACCCGTATAGAATCAAGCTGTTGGACGGTGTGTTCCATGCGAGGACTGTAAGCCATGACGCAATCGCAACCAGCCGCCTTGGGGTCGCGAATCCCGAGCTTCTTCAAGCTCGGCATCGGCGCACGCATCGCCGCGCTGCGCAACCGAACGGCGTTGACCGAAGAGGACCTCGTTGCGCTCGACTCAGGCACGCACACCCTGAAGGCGCATCTCGCCGACAAGATGATCGAGAACGTCGTCGGCGTGTTCGGATTGCCCATGGGTGTCGGACTCAACTTCCTGATCGATGGGCGGGAAGTGATCGTGCCCCTGGCGGTGGAGGAGCCCTCCATCGTTGCTGGGCTCTCGGGCGCGGCGCGGACGGCGAGACTGTCCGGCGGCTACCGCACCGAGGTCACGGACCCGGTACTCATCGGCCAGGTGCAGGTCGTCGACGTACCGGACCTCGAGCTCGCCCGCCAGAACCTGCTCGATAGGCAAGAGGAGATCGTCAACCTCGCCAACAGCCTGCATCCGAAGATGGTTGCAAGGGGCGGTGGCGCCCGAGAAGTCGACGTCTTCCACCACCGGGTCCCCGAAGGCGGCAATCCGGAAGGCCCGGAGCGCGACATGCTCGTGCTGCATCTGTTGGTGGACACGCGCGACGCCATGGGCGCCAACGTCGTCAATGGCATGTGCGAAGGCGTCGCGAGCATGGTGGAGGCGATCACCGGTGGCAAAGTCTTCCTCCGCATCCTCTCGAACCTTGCCGACCGCGCGCTGGTGCGGGCCGACGTGCGCATCCCCGTGCAGAATCTCGCCATGCGCGACTACGCCGGCACGGAGGTGCGCGACGGGATCGTGTTGGCCAACGACCTAGCCTTGGTGGATCCCTACCGCGCCACAACCCACAACAAGGGCATCATGAACGGCGTGGACGCCGTGGCCATCGCCACCGGCAACGACTTTCGAGCCATCGAAGCCGCCGCCCACGCGTATGCCGCGCGCAGTGGATCGTACAGGGCACTGACCAGATGGTTCGCAGCCGACAACGGCGATCTCGTCGGGCGCATCGAGATGCCAATGAAGGTCGGCACCGTCGGCGCCCCGCTGGAGACGAATCCCACCGTGCGCCTGAGCCACCGCCTGCTCGGAAATCCCAATGCCGCACAACTAGCGGCCGTGATTGGTGCAGTCGGACTGGCGCAGAACTATGCCGCGCTGCGCTCGCTCGCGACTGCCGGCATTCAGCAGAACCACATGACGTTGCATGCCCGCAGCGTCGTTTCCGCCGCCGGCGTGCCGGAGGAGCTGTTCGACGAGGTGGTCGAGCGCTTGATCGAGAGCGGCGAGGTCAAGGTCTGGAAGGCCGAGGAAGTGGCGCGCCAACTGACCCGAAAGACCGTGGTGGCAGCGACGGACCAAGAGTCGCGGAGCTCCGCGGCCGGCAAGGTCATCATTCTAGG
>VXPR01000114.1 GCA_009839405.1 Gammaproteobacteria bacterium | reverse complement strand
ACCACCCTCAATCCGCTCCGGCTCGTGGGGTCGGTGTTGTTTATACGCGCCCGGTCTAAGTGGAGGCCACCGCCGCGGTCGCCGCCGAGCCCAAGCGGCTCGCGGCATCGGGCCTCGCCACCGAGGTGGAAGACGGCGTGGTGTGTTGCCACGCCGAGCAAGACAAGGTGTGGGTGCGAGACCCAGGCGACATCCGCTGGGAGATCTACACCATCACGGACGACATGCTCGAAAGCGGCGACGCAGCGCCAGCCGAACTCGCCACTTCCACAAAGGGCGTCGCGAAACGGCCTTGCTGTTCATGACCTCCGGGCCCTGATCACGCCGGTTGCGTCGCTCCTACGGCGCACCCCCCCAAGATGTACAATCGCGGCGTCAGTCGAGGAGTTCGAGATGCGAAGCGCCCGGATGGCATCGTTTGCGATCGCTGGCGTCTCGTTGGCGCTTGTGTCGGGGCCTCTGTTCGCCGAGGACGAGATTGCCGTCGCGTCCGTTGACGCCACCGCCGTTCAGCTCCTGCAAGGGGCACTCGAGCTCACCCGCGGCGCATCCTCCTACACGCGCCTCGCCATGAAGATCCACCGCCCCGACTGGGAGCGGAACATGGAACTCGAAGCCTGGACCCAAGGCCAGGAGGACGCCCTGATCCGCTTCACCGCACCGGCCAAGGACGCCGGCAATGCCACGCTCAAGCTCGCCGACAGCATGTGGACGTTCGTGCCGCAGCTAAAGCGGGAGGCGCGGCTGCCGTCGAGCATGATGTCGCAGAGCTGGGCCAGTTCCGACTTCTCCTACAACGACCTCTCGCGCAGCGACAACTACCTGCGCTACTACGAAGTGCAGATCGTTGACCGCAACCAAGAGGATGGCCACACCGTCTTCTCGCTGCAGATGACACCCTACGACGACGCGCCCGTCGTCTGGGGACGCGAGACCATGGTGCTGCGCGATGATTACGTGATGCTGAGCCAAACCTTCCACGACCAGGACCTCATCGCCCTCAAGCAGATGGAAACCCGCAACATTGGCCCGTTGGGCGGACGCGAGATTCCCCTGGTGATGCGCATGTCCGACTTGGCCGAACCCGATCACTGGACCGAAATCCGCTATTTGGAAGCCGACTTCGATGCCAACGTGCCGGCATCGAAATTCACTCGCTTCGCCCTGCGCGGCGAACGCTGACCCGAGGCACGCGCCGCAAAGTCGAACGAGCAAGGAGGCCACCAAGCATGGCTGCCGCCGACATCGCCCAAGCGCCACCGGTCGCTGCCCCCACTGGCACCGGCAGCGTCGGCATTGGTCTGCACATGCGGGTCGCCTGGCGCAACCTTTGGCGCAACGGCCGCCGCACTTGGCTCACCGCGAGCGGCATCGCCTTCTCCATCTTCCTGTGCGTCGTCTTCATGTCGTTTCAGCTCGGCAGCTACGACGGCATGATCGACACGGCCACCGGCATGATGTCCGGGCACATGCAGGTGCAGCAGGTGGACTATTTCGACGATCCTAAGGTCGCGAACCGAATCGCCGGAGGTTCAGAACTACTGCGTGAACTGGAGCAATCGCCGGACGTCGTTGCCGCTGCACCCAGAGTCGAAGGCTTCGCGCTGGTATCGGTGGGCGAGCGCAGCTTCGGCGGGCTGGTAATGGGGGTCGATCCGGTGCGCGAGCCGGAGGTGTCGGCTCTGTCCAAGCAGATCGTTGAAGGGGAATACCTGCCACGTACCGACAGTGCCTATGTCGGCAAGGCCCTGGCGACGAATCTGGGCCTCAAGATTGGCGATGAGATCTTCGTCATGGGTTCGGCGCTCGAAGGCGGCGTTGCCGCTGCGCTTTTCACCGTTGACGGCCTTTTCGATACCGGCCAAGTCGAACTCGACCGCAGCATCCTGCAGGTGCCCCTGTCGGCGGTGCAATCCGCCTTCGATCTCGGCGACAGCGTGCATCGCATCGTGCTGATGGGAAGGAACGCGAACGACGCCACGGCCATTGCGGAAAGGTTGGCGCCGGCGCTGCCTGAGGGTGTCCGGATCCTCGACTGGGACAAGCTGCTGCCGGAACTCAGGCAGATGATTCAAATGGACGCCGTCAGCGGGCTCATCATCTACGTGCTCTTGGTGGCGATTGTTACGCTGTCCGTGGCCAACAGCTTCACGATGACCGTGTTCGAGCGCACCCGAGAGTTCGGGATGCTGATCGCCATTGGCATGAGGCCTGGCGGCATCGTCGCCATGATCGTCATCGAAGCGCTCTGCATGTGGGTTGTGGGCACTGCCATTGGCGCCGCGATTTCCTTCTCCCTCATGGTTGGCTTGGGCATTGTGGGCGTGCCCATAGCCGGGCTCGAGGACATGGCCGGCCAATTCATGATGCCGGAGCGCATCCACCCGGAGGTCAGCTTCTTCACGCTCGGCACGGCTCCCTTGGTGTTGCTCGTGGGGACGCTCGTGGCCGGGTTGATTCCCGCCCTGCGGGTGCGGCGGCTCAAGCCAGTCGAAGCATTGCGCGAGGAAGAATGATGAACGGAGATGGCGTACCGCGGCGGATGTTCTCGTGCCGCTGAAACTCCTGCTGCAACTTTCGTGGCGCAACCTTTGGCGCCACCGCCGCCGTAACGGCATCATGGTGTTGGCGATTGCGCTGGCGGTCACCGGCGTCATGCTCATGAACACGCTCATGCGCGGCATGGCCGCCGAGATGCGGGAAGCGGTGATTGACAACCTCACGGGCCACATCAAGGTCATCCACCCCGGTTACATGGCGGACCCCGGCATCGGCCGCGGCTTTGAGCCTGAGCAGGGGTGGGAGCGGGCCCTCGCCGACGTTCCGGTGGCTGGCTGGGCGCAGCGTGTGCGCGTGCCGGCGGTCATCATGAGCGAACGGGAAACGCGCGGCGTTCAGCTCGTTGGGGTAGACCCGGCGCAGGAGACCATTTCGTTCCTGGGCAGCCTGTCGGTTGACGGCGAGGCACTGAGCGGAGCGGAAGACCGGCGCATCGTCGTCGGCGCCACGCTGGCGGAGCAACTGGAAACGTCGGTCGGCCGCCGTCTCGTCATCATGACGCAAGGTGCCGATGGCCTGAACCGCGAGGCTGGCTATCGCATCGCCGGCACCTACGATGCCGACAGCAATGCGCTGGAGAAGGTGTTCGTCTTCACTGGCGCGCAGACGGTGGCGAGGTTGCTCGAGTCGCCAGCCGTGACCGAGGTGTCGCTCCGTCTCGAGAGCGGCGACGACATTCCACTGGCGCTCGCGGAACTCGGTGCTGTCTTCGAGGACCTCGACGTCAAGGCGTGGCAGGACTTGGAGCCGCAGGTGGCAAGCATGGTGCTGGTGGCCGATTTCGGCCTTTACATCATGTACTTCGTCATCATGGGTGCCCTGGTGTTTGGCCTCGTCAACGCCCTTGTCACTGCGGTCATGGAAAGGGTGCGGGAACTCGGGATGCTGCGGGCGCTGGGCATGAGGCCGCGTAGCGTGGTGGCGCAGGTGGTGGTGGAGTCCACCCTTGTGATGACTGCGGGCGTGGTGGTCGGGCTTGCACTGGCGGTCGTCTGTTACCTCCCATTCTCAGGCGGGATAGACCTCTCGGCCTTCAGCGAGACCATGCAAATGATGGGTGTGCGCAATATCTTCACGCCGCGGCTGGAAGTGGCGGACATGGTCATCGTGTTCGTGCTGAGCCTGGTGCTCGGCGTCCTTGCCAGCCTCTACCCTGCGCGCCGAGCGGTGAAGGTGACGCCGCTTGACGCGATGCGTCGCTGACTTTCCCGAGGGCCGGCAACCCACCTCGAACGCGCCATCGCTTTAGACCGGAGAGACCCGTCCATGACTCAGCACGTTGTCGAATGCCAAGGCGTCTCGCGCACCTATCAGGACGACGCGGTTCCCGTCCATGCGCTACGCGGCGTGGACTTTGCGCTTGATCCAGGGGAGTTCGTCAGCCTTGCCGGGCCCTCTGGTTCCGGCAAGTCCACCCTGTTGCACGTCATCGGCGGCTTGGACCGGCCCAACGCCGGCGCCATCAGCGTGGACGGCGAGGACATCAACGCCCTAGGCGATAGCGAACTCGCTGACCTGCGCCTCAACAAGATCGTCTTCGTGTTTCAGGCCTACACCCTCATTCCGGTGCGGTCGCCGCACGAGAACGTGGAGTTCATAATGCAGCTTCAGGGCGTAGACGCCGCCGAGCGGGGCGAACGGGCGCTCGGCACGCTCGACTCGCTCGGAATGCGCGATCTGGCAGACCGGCGCCCGGGCGAGATGTCTGGCGGCCAGCAACAGCGAGTGGCCATTGCCCGCGCCATCGTCACCAATCCCGTCCTGCTCCTGGCCGACGAACCAAGCGCCAACCTCGACACCGGTACCACAGGCGAGTTGCTCGAACTCTTGAAGCGCCTGAACAAGGAACGGGGCGTGACCATCCTCACCGCCACCCACGACCCAATGGTGATGGGTTATGCATCGCGCCAGGTACACCTCCGCGACGGCGAGATCGTACGCGAATGAAGCCCGGGGACCGTGACACGGAAGAGAACGTGCCAGCGTCCCAACTCGAACAAGGCACGTCTCGCGGCGCGGCGGCTGGTTGCGCAGCAGGCCCTTGATTTACTCGCCTTCGGCGCGCGGAGCGTGGATGGGCCCACGCTCCGATTGGCCTTGGGGACCGCGCCATCCGGCCCGCGCTTCGGCTTCTGCTCGACCTCGAACCATGCGCGGGCGCAATCCAACAAACGCATCGGCTCCGCGGGCATGTGTACTGACGTTGTTCGCACTGCTTGTGGTGGCAAGTCCAGCAGCAGCCGCCGAGCTCGACATCCGCCTCACTTGGTACAGCACCGCGCAGTCATTGCCGGAGCGCGACTTGCAGCGACAGGCAACCGACGAGTCGACGCCGATTGACCACAATGCTGGCCTGCGCCTGATGTTCCGCGAGGACATCGGCCCGTTCCGCTTCTCCCTGGACCACTCCACCGGCTGGAACTACGGCGACTCCCTAGCTGCCTTGGGCACCCCCGGACTCACCTTCGACCAAACGCCGGTGGGCGATGCGACCCGTGCCATGCAACTCACCTGGAACCTGGACGACGGCCCGGGTCGTCGCACCGTGCATCGTCTGGATCGGCTCGCGGTGGAGTACCGGCAAGGCCATTGGGGCGTCACCGCCGGTCGCCAGGCCGTTAGTTGGGGCGGCGGCCTTACCTTCCAGCCGTTTGATTTGTTCAACCCTTTCGCTCCCACCACCGTGGACCAAGACTTCAAGCCCGGCGACGACCTATTGCTGGTCGAGCGCCTGTTCCCGGACGGCAGCGAGTTTCAGATGCTAGGCGTGGCCCGCCGCTCCGGTTCCGAAGTGATGCGAGACGCCTCCAGCTTCGCCGCCAAGTACCGAGGCTTCCTTGGCACGGGCGAGTACGAACTCATGGCCGCCCGTCACTACGCCGACGACATCTACGGCGTGGGCTTGCGCATCCCAGCCGGTGGCGCCCTCGTGCGCGCCGATGTGGTTGCCGCTCGCGACCCCACAAGCCTCGAACCGGGCTCGCCCTGGACCTTCTCGGGCGTGCTGAATGCCGACTACAGCTTCGCGGTTTCCGAACGGTTGGTGTATGTCTTCGCCGAGTACTACCGCAACGGCTTCGGCGTCTCCGAGCTCCCGGGCAGCCTCATCGACCTACCCGCTCCCTTGGTGAACCGCATCGCCCGCGGCGAGATGTTCAACGTCATGCGCGACTACGCGAGCCTGGGCGCCAACATCCGCTGGAGCATCCTCTTGGCCCAGAACGTCGCCTGGATCCGCAACCTGAACGACGGCTCCGGGGTCGTCACCGCCTCTCTCTCGTATGACGAGGGCGACCATGCCCGCTGGCAACTCGGCGTCATCAAGCCCGTCGGCGGGGCGGGCGAGGAGTACGGCACCATCGACGCCGGTGCCGGCACCATCGGCGGCGGTACGAGAGCTTTTGTTCGGTTCGTGTACTACCTTTGACGCACGCCGGGTGGACGACTTGAAAGAGCTTTGACTCGTGCGCGCGCAATGGCTCAGAATCGCCTCTCTGTTGACGAGAGGCAAACCCTTGGCGCTCGAATCCTCCCTTGATGGCCCACGAGTCGTTGGACGGGACGACTGCGTCCTCGCGGAGGCGGAAGCGCTACAAGGACTCTGGACCCAAGATCAATACCTTGCAATTACCAATGCCTGCAAACGCCTGGTGGAATTCACCGACGGTCGGGTCGAGGTCTTGCCGATGCCAACTCGCCAACACCAAGCCATGTTGGCCTTTCT
>VXPR01000337.1 GCA_009839405.1 Gammaproteobacteria bacterium | reverse complement strand
CTTGAGCCTTCCCCCGCCTTTTCAGGGAGGGGGTGCCGCCGACCCAAGGCAGCGCTCGCCCCCAAACCCCAAACAACGCCCCCTCCTGCCGTCACTCCCCCCTCAAGGGGGAGTCGAGAGGCGCCCCTCGCCTTTTCTCGGAGGTGGGGCCGCCGACCCAAGGCAGCGTTCTCCCCCCAACGCGAGCCAACGCCCCCGGTGAGCCCAGCCATCGACCGCGCGCCAGTCTCCTCGCCCTTTGCCTCATCGCCTTAATCCAAACCTATCGCCTCACCCTGAGCCCTTTCTTTGGAATGCACTGCCGCTTCCACCCAACCTGCTCCGCCTACGCCCTCGAGGCGGTGCGGCGGTTTGGTGCGCTCCGCGGCGGCTGGATGGCGGCTCGCCGCCTCGGTCGCTGCCACCCTTGGCATCCGGGCGGCCTCGATCCCGTCCCAGAGCGGCAAGCCGAGCGCTGATGCTTTCGCCCGAGATTCGTCGCATCGCACTGATGGTGGCGCTGGCCGCCATCAGCTACCTGCTGCTCTTGGCCTGGAACGAGGACTACGGCGTCGGTTCCGACCCGGCGCCAAGCGATGCCCCGCCGCCGGTCGCCGGCGCTGACGCACCCGTGGTTCCGGCACCTGCTGACGACCTTCCCGACGCATCCATCGGCGCCGCGGCGGTCCCGGAGACGGTGGAAGAACCCGTGCCCCAAGCACCGGAGGACAGCGCGCCCCGCCAGGTGCAGGTGACGACGCCGGAACTGCATCTCACCATCGACCGACTCGGCGGCGATGTGGTCGCGTTGGCGCTGCCGAAGTACCCCCGCAGCACGGAAAACGCCACGCCCTTTCGGCTCCTGGCGCAGGACGGCCTGCACACGTATGTCGCCCAAAGCGGACTGATCGGCCCCGACGGCGTGGACAGCACTGGGGAGCGACCGCTCTACACCACGCCGCGCAGCGAGTACCGCATGGGCGAGGACGATGCCGAACTAGCCGTAGAGCTTCGTCACGAAACGGTCGCGGGTGTCGAGGTTATCAAGCGCTTTCGCTTCCAGGCTGGCAGCTACGCGTTCGATGTTGAGCACGAGGTGCGTAACGGCAGCGTGGCGGATGTCCAAGCGCGTCTGTTTGCCCAGCTCAAGCGAGATGACTCGACGCCCGAGGAGGAAGGCTTCCAGATTGGGCCTCGGCCCTACGTGGGCGCAGCGCTGACCACCCCAGAAGACCGCTACAACAAGGTCGATTTCGACGATGTGGACGAGACGGAGTTTCGCGCCGACGTCACTGGCGGCTGGGTGGCCATGCTGCAGCACTATTTCGTCGTTGCTTGGGTGGCGAATCCTGAGGAACTCAATGCCTATACGGGGCGCCGGCTTGCAGGGCCCGGTCGCCCGCTCTATGCCTTCGGGTACGTCGCGCCGGAGTTCCGGGTCGCACCGGGAGCGAGGCAGGTGGTCTCCGCCAAGCTCTATGCGGGGCCAAAGCACCAGGATCGCCTCGAAGCCATCGCCGAAAACCTGAGCTTGACCGTGGACTACGGGATTCTTTGGTGGCTGGCGGTGCCGTTGTTCCAGGCGCTGGCCTATATCCAGTCGTGGGTCATCAACTGGGGCGTTGCCATCCTGCTCTTGACGCTGGCGATTAAGCTCGTGCTGTATCCGCTCTCGGCCATCGCCTATCGCTCCGGGGCCAAGATGCGCCGCGTGGCACCGCAGCTCAAGCGTCTGCAGGAGCGCCATTCCGACGACCGGCGCAAGCTGTCGGCGGAGATGATGGAACTGTACCGGCGCGAGGGCGCCAATCCCTTCGGCGGCTGCCTGCCGATGCTGTTGCAGATGCCGGTGTTCTTCGCGCTCTACTGGGTGCTCTACGAAAGCGTCGAGCTGCGGCAAGCGCCGTTCTTCCTCTGGATCGAGGATCTGTCGGTGATGGATCCGTTCTTCGTCCTGCCTATCCTGATGGGCGGATCGATGTACCTGATGCAGATGCTGAATCCGCCCATGCCCGACCCCATGCAGGCGCGCATGATGAAGATGATGCCGTTCCTGTTCACGGCGTTCTCGTTGTTCTTCCCCGCCGGACTCGTGCTCTACTGGCTCGCCAACAACCTCCTCTCCCTCCTCCAACAGTGGTACGTGACCCGTCAAGCAGACCGCGAAGCCGCTGCCTGACGCACCCGCTTGCCCGGTTTCTGGGCATGGACGGGGCTTCGGAGGGAAGGCATCCTGCTGTTCCTGCGCCGGAGGGCGCGCCCGCCGAACCTGCCAATGGGCCGCTCGCCGACAGCCGTGATCCGCGTTAGGTGCCAGCCATGAAACGCGACACCATCGCCGCCATCGCCACCCCGCCCGGACGCGGTGGCATCGGCATTGTCCGCGTATCGGGCACAGGGTTGGCCACCCTCGTGGAAGAGGTCGTGCGCCGCCCGACCCCGCCTCGCCACGCCGTGTACGCCGACTTTCTGGACGCGGGCCAAACCCCGATCGACACCGGCATCTGTCTCTTTTTCCCCACCCCCAACTCCTTCACCGGCGAGGATGTGGCCGAGTTTCAAGGGCACGGCGGGCCGGTGGTGATGGATCGCCTGCTCGGCCGCATGGTCGAACTCGGCGCTCGTCTCGCCAGACCCGGTGAGTTCACCGAACGAGCCTTCCTCAACAAACGCATGGACCTTGCCCAGGCGGAAGCGGTTGCCGACCTCATCGACAGTGCCTCCCGCCGGGCGGCCCAAGCAGCGATGCGTTCCCTTGCCGGCGAGTTTTCCGCACAGATCCTCGCCCTGGACAGTCGCGTGCGCGAAGCGCGAATGCACGTAGAGGCGGCAATCGACTTCGCCGAGGAGGAGATCGACTTCCTCGGCGACTCGGAACTGAAAACCCGGCTTGAGGGCGTGGTGACCGGCTTGGGCGACCTGCTCGAGGAGTCCGGTCGCGGTCAGGTATTGCGCGAGGGTCTCGATGTCGTGATCGCCGGTGCCCCAAACGTAGGCAAATCCAGCCTCCTGAACCGTCTGGCGGCCGAAGACCGAGCCATCGTCACCGCTACCCCCGGCACCACCCGCGATGCGGTGCACGCCGAGATCGAAGTGCAAGGCATCCCCGTTCGCCTCACCGACACCGCCGGGCTCAGGCAAACGAGCGACGACGTGGAAGCCATCGGCATCGACCGCGCCCACGCCGCCATCGCTGGCGCCGACCTCGTGCTCGCCGTGGCGGACGCCACCACCTCAACCGTCGACGCCGAAGCCAACCTAAGGGAATGCGAAGCGGCCCAAGGCACGACCATTCGCGTCCTCAACAAGATCGACCTAACCGGCGAAAAGGCAGGCCAGGCCGGGGAAGCACTGCGCATATCCGCCCGCACCGGCGCTGGCATCGACGACCTAAAGCGTCGCATAGCCGAACTGGCCGGCATCGCCCCGACGGAAAGCACCTACCTGGCCCGGCGCCGTCACCTCCAAGCCTTGGAGGCAGCCCAAGCCTGCGCCCGCCGAGCCTTGCAGCGCACCGGCGAAGGCGCCGGCGAACTCGCCGCCGAGGAACTCCGCCTCACCCACGAAGCCTTGGGCACCATCGTCGGCACCACCACCACAGACGAACTCTTGGGCGACATCTTCAGCGCCTTCTGCATCGGCAAATGAAGCGCCCGCCCAGGCGGGCTAGGCCTGCCGCCAGCCCGACTCATCAGGCCCGGCAAACGCCGGCAGTGCCCCTTCCAAATGCCTCATCACCGCCAGCACGACGTCTTCCCGCCAGGGATTCGCCACCACCTGGACTCCAATCGGCACCCCCGTCGAAGCGGTTCCGCCCCGCACCACCCCCGCCGGCCATCCAGTCAGGTCATACGCTTCCGTGTAACTCGCGTCCGTCGAAGGAAACGGCGAGTCTCCCGGTGCCGGATGCAGCGGCGCCGGATGCGCGTTGACCGGTGAGACGAGAACGTCGTATTGCGCCATGTGCTGCTGCATCCGACGGCGATAGCCCTCAAACCGCGCAAGCTGCCGCGCGAGCGCCCCACCGTCGATCTCGCCGCTCCCCGGGGCTTTTGCGAACGACCGGAACCAGTTGTTCGCATAGTCTTCGAGCCCGGTTCCCGCTTCGTCGAGCAGCGACCGCACGCCCGCGTGGGCGCCTACCGCCCAGAAGCCGCCGCCAACGGCGGTGGTTTCCTCAACTCCGTCAAGACGGTCCCGCTGCGTCTTCAGCCCCGCATCCCCAAGGATCCCTTCAGCCCGCTCCACCACCGCCAAGGTCTCGTCATCGGGCCTCGCGATGCCATTGTCCATCATCACGGCGCAGCGAAGCCCCTTCAGCGTCACGGCGGAGGAAGGCGCGAGCGGAACCGGCGCGATGCGGGTGTCCAGGCCATCCGGCCCCCAAATCACCGCCAGGATCAGCTCCAGGTCCGCCACGCTCCTCGCCATCGGCCCAGCGTGGCTCAGGAAGTCGGTCAACATCCCAGGCGGCAGGCACAGCCCGGTACGCGGGACACTACCGCTGGTCGGCTTGATCCCGACCGTGCCGCAGGCGTGCGAGGGCACACGGATGCTGCCGCCATAGTCGGTGCCAATGTCGAACGACGTGAGCCCGGCGGCAATGGCAGCCGCGGCGCCACCACTGCTTCCTCCCGGTGAACGTCCGAGGTCGAAGGGGTTGTTCGTGAAACCATGAATCCGGTTATGCGTCTCGAACGAGAGCGTGAACTCGGGCGTATTGGTCTTGCCGAGGAGAATCGCGCCGGCGTTCTTGAGGCGATGCACCACCGTCGCGTCCGCCGAAGGCACATAGTCCTTGCGCCCAAGCGTCCCCCAGGTGGAGACCGTGCCAGCCGTGTCGAAGCAATCCTTGATGGTCATCGGCACGCCATGCAGCGGCCCCAGGGAACGGCCATCCGCGAACGCCTGATCGGCATCCTTCGCCCGCTCGCGCGCATCCTCGGCCAATGCCACCACCGCATTCAGCGCCGGATTGAAGCGTTTGATCCGATCGAGATACAGCGCCACCAACTCTTGGCTGGCAAGCTCGCCAGAGCGGATCAGCGCCGCCTGCGCCGTCGTCGAAAGATGCGCAGGAGAATCCATCGCGTTCGCCATGTTCGCGGCCTCGTCTACCTCGGATTGCGCTCGCCGACCTGCCAGCGCAAGGAACGGCCCAACAAGTGCCGGAACGGCTTTCACCGCCGTCCGTCGGGAAACCCCGCGCCGCCCCGCCCTCGCGACCGACAAGCCGAATCTCAAGAAATGCCAAGGCCCGGCAATGTAGCACGCCGTCTGAAGGAGACGAGGCATTGGCGCCGATTGGCCATGAACCAAGTTCCTAACAGTGCCCTCTAGCCGTATAGTTGCCCGTTCGCTTTGCGAGCTTGGCGGAACGAGCGTGATCATCCACCCGGAACGGTTCGATGTCGTCGTGATCGGCGGCGGCCATGCCGGCGTCGAGGCGGCGCTCGCGAGTGCGCGGAAGGGCGCCTCGACGTTGCTGCTCACGCAAAGCATCGAAACCATCGGTCAAATGTCCTGCAATCCGGCCATCGGCGGCATTGGCAAGTCGCATCTGGTGCGCGAGATCGATGCCTTGGGCGGGGCGATGGCCGTGGCCGGCGACCGTGCCGGCATCCAGTTCCGCACGTTGAACGAGAGCAAGGGTGCGGCGGTTCGCGCCACCCGCGCACAAGCCGATCGCAGCCTGTATCGCGGCGAAGTGCGTCGCATCGTCGAATCGCAGCCGAACCTGTCGCTGTTCCAGCAGCCGGTGGTGGACCTCTGGGTGGAAGACGACCAGGTGCGCGGCGTCGATACGGCGATGGGGCTTCGGTTCACGACAAACCGCGTCGTGCTCGCTACCGGCACATTCCTCGGTGGGCGCATTCACGTTGGCCTCGAAACGGCGGCCGGAGGGCGTGCTGGCGATGCCCCGTCGAATCGCCTTGCCGAACGCCTGCGGCTACTCCCGCTGCGGGTCGGCAGGCTGAAGACGGGCACGCCGCCACGCATCGACGGTCGCAGCGTCGATTTCTCGGTCATGGAGGTGCAACCGAGCGCCGAGCCGCGGCCGACGCTTTCGTTCCTGACAAGCACAGGCGACCATCCGCGTCAGGTGCCGTGCCACATCACCCACACGAATCCCGCGACGCACGAAATCATCCGCGGGGCGCTTGATCGCTCGCCCATGTTCAGCGGCGCCATCGAAGGCGTGGGCCCACGCTACTGCCCTTCCATCGAGGACAAGGTGGTGCGCTTCCGGGAGCGCCAAAGCCATCAGGTGTTAGTCGAGCCGGAAGGGCTCGACCCCCCCCCGCTCAAACCCAAAGGCATCTCAAACAGCC
>VXPR01000189.1 GCA_009839405.1 Gammaproteobacteria bacterium | reverse complement strand
GCCATGGACCGCGAGCCGGTGGCGCCCTCGCCAGAAGTGCCCGAGGTGCAAGGGGAGGGCTACTTCGACGAACTCCTGGCGCGCTCGGATGTGGTGGCCATCTGCACGCCGCTCACCCCGGAAACCCGGGGCAAGTTCGACGCCGCTGCTTTCGCCCGCATGAAGGAAACCGCATTTCTGGTGAACGTGACGCGAGGCGAAGTCATGGTGGAAGACGACCTCGTGGCGGCACTGGAGTCCGGCCAGATTCGCGGCGCCGGCCTCGACGTCGTGCCACGGGAACCGCTGCCGGCCGACAGCGCCCTTTGGTCGCTCCCCAACGTGGTAATGACCCCCCACACCGCCGGTGCCAGCCAGTTCCGCGCCGGCCGCAACATGGAACGCTTCCTGCGCAACCTCGAACGCTTGCGGCGCGGTGAAGAGCTAGAAGGCGTCATCGACAAGCAACTCGGCTACTGACTCCGCCGCATCAGGAAGGGCTTCGCTACCGTGCCGGCAGTTCGATCCGAAAGGCCGTTCCCGACTCGGTAGGAACGTGGTCGACGGTGCCGCCGGCGGCACCTATGAGCGAGCGGACGATGGGCAGGCCAAGGCCAGTTCCGCCTTGGTCTCGGCGCGTGGTGAAAAACGGCTCAAACATCTTGCGTGCGTTTGCCGGGGAGACGCCCTGGCCGTCGTCGGTGATTTCGACTCGCGCAAGCATAGGCGCAACATGCACAGCGATGCGTAGCCGCCTCGCGCCGTGCTGAGCGGCATTTTCGGCCAGGTTGTGCAGGACCGAGCTGAGCGACTCCGCTTGCAGAGGCAGCGCGGCATCGACTGCGCCCTCCACCGCGAGGTCAAGACCAGCCAGTTGATCCTCGTCCCCGAGTACCTCCGCTACGGAGCAGCATGGCGCATGTGCCGGCTGCCGCGGCATGTCCGCCTGCGCCAGCTCCAGCAGGCGACCGGTAAGCCGCGCCAGCCTTTCCACGTCGCTCGCGAGATTGGCAAGAAAGCGGCTGCGTTCTTCGGGCGCCATCTCGTCGATGTGGTCGGAGAGCACCTCGAGGGCCCCCGACATGGCCGCAATGGGTGTCTTGAACTCGTGGCTCACGCTGCGTGCCAGGTCACGGATGTAGCTGTTGCGGCGTTGCAGGCTCTCGGCCATCGCCTCCAGGCTCTCGGCAAGCTGGGCGATCTCCACGGTGCGATACGGGCCCGCATCCAGTTCCGTCGCCTCGCCGCGGGCGATCCGTCCCGCTCCGTCGGCCAGCCGCTGCACCGGCAACACGACCAACCGCGACGTGACGATGGCTGTTGCGACCACCACCACAAGCAGCAACAGCGCTGCCTGCAACAGCAGGTCTCGCTTGTGCTGCAGCGCCTGCAAGATGGTCGCAGGCGTGCGCCAAAGCAGCACGGCGCCAATCACGCGATCGTCGAACATGATCGGGCTCGCGACATACACAAGCAGCCCCGCACTGCGGATGATCGTCGCGACCGCTGAGGCGTCGCGTTGCCGCAAGCGGCTGGACCAACTCCCGCCAAGCGCGGCCTCGACTTCCTCCACGGCGGTGAGGGACGTGCCGACGTCGTTGCCAGTGCTGGCGACGACCACGCCTTGCGCATCCACCACACGGATTTCGGCCAGCGTCAGGCTGCGGGCTTCCGTGAGCACCGACTCGATGGCCTTGCCGAGGCTGGCGGCAGCGGGCGTCGGCGCCGCTCCGGGCACGCCGCCGGGATACGGTTCATGCACTGGGGATGTGGCGAGATCCAGTTCCGCAAAGCGCGGCTCGACACTCGCAGGCTTCGCTTGCTGCGCCGAGCTCGGCTGCGCGACTGTTTCGCCATGGCGAGCCCGGAACGTGGCCGCGATCAGACCTGCCTGGGCGATGAGTTCGGACTCCGTCTGCCGCACCAGCGCACTCTCGTAGAGCCGAAGCACCTGAATGCCCGCGAGGGGCAGCACCAGCACGAACAGGCTGACGACGAGGATGACCGTCCGCAGACGGACGCGAATCATGGATGTGCGAGCCGAAAGCCCACGCCGTGCACGGTCTGGATGAGGTCCGCTCCCACTTCCCGCAGTTTCGCGCGCAGCCGGCGCACGTGGCTGTCGATGGTGCGGTCGCTGACCACGCGATGGCCGGGATATGCGCCGCTTGCCAGTTCGTCGCGGTCCAGCACCCGGCCTTGGTGGCGGGCCAGGGTGGCGAGCAGGCCGAACTCGGTGCGCGTGAGCGAGAGTGGCGCGCCGTTGATGGTGGCGGTGCGTTCTGCGAGGTTCATCTGCAACGGCCCGAACTGCACGGCCTCTGCAGCGGGAGAGGCGAGCGCGTCCTGGCGCCGGAACTGCGCCTTCACCCGTGCTGCCAGCTCGCGCGGAGAGAAGGGCTTGGTGATGTAGTCGTCACCGCCCACTTCGAGCCCGACGATGCGGTCCACCTCCGCGTCCTTGGACGAGAGGAAGAGGATCGGCACGTTGCTGTCCGCGCGCAGCGTGCGGCAAACCTCCAGACCATCGGCCTCGGGCATGAGGATGTCGAGGATCACGAGATCCGGTGCGTTGCGCTCGAACTCGGTCACCGCCGAGCGACCGTCGCCAGCCTCCACGGTCTCGAACCCCTCGCGTCGAAGGGCGAAGCACACGACATCGCGGATGTGCGCGTCGTCGTCCACAACCAGAACTTTGCGCATGGCGGGCAGTGTACACGCGCGCGCGTGCGGAGCGTCGCCAGCGCTTGCAGGACGCGTGCAAGTTGTGAGCAAATGTCGGGGTTGGCCTCTTGCGCCAAGCACGTTGCCGTGATGGCTGACACTCGGAACGTGAAGGCGCCATTGTGCTCGAAATAGAGAACTTAAACAGTTGGTTGTGAAGGAATCCTAAAGTGAGTTCGACCATGCGAGAGGATGTTGCCACAAGCGCGTCCCGGGTCCAGCGCCGCCATCGCGACGAGTTCGAGCAGAGTGGCTTCACCGTTCTCGAATCGGTGATCGACGCCGAGGACCTCGCCATGCTGCGCGCCGAATGCGCCACTTCCGTCGCCCGCATGGATCGCCACCTCGACAAGCTCGGCACCGACGTGCTCGGCATCACCCACCGCGGCAAGCGCTACTTCATCAGCCGCCGCTACCGCGACAGCGAACGCCTGCCCGGTTTCATCTTCGGCGACCTGATGCGCGAGATCACGACCGCCTTCCTCGGCTCGGAGGTGTTCCTGTTCAACGAGCAATGGGTGGTGAAGGGAGCAGCGGGCGCCGACGGCACCGACCCCGGCATGAAGTTCGCCTGGCACCAAGACTCCGGCTACGTGAATTTCCGCGATCCCGGCAACGTCCACCGTCCCTATCTCACCTGCTGGTGCACCCTCGACGAGGTGAACGCCGACAACGGCACGATCTCGGTGCTCCCGCACGAACGTGCCGGCTCGCGCAACCACGTCTTCCCGCACCGAAAGGAGCAGGGTACGAACGACCTAATCGGCTACGAAGGCGACGACCCCGGCGTAGTCATCGAAGCACCAGCCGGCAGCGTAGCCGTCTTCTCCAGCACGAGCCTGCACCGAAGCTCTCCCAATACCACCCAAAGCCAACGCCGCGTGTACCTGACCCAATACAGCGCCGAACCCATCCACGCCACCGATGGCACCAGCTGGGGGGATGCGGTTCCCTTCGTGTCCGACGGAGAGTTCGTCTACGACGCCGCCGGCGATCGCCGGGCCGACTAGATTCAGGCCCGACGCCATCGCGCCATTTCTACGCCGCAGCTCCTAGTTCACGCGAGCGTGCTTGGGTCCCGCTTCGGCGACGACCTCGCCCATGCCGTCCCATTCGTGCCACATATTGCACATGGCGTACTTCGATCGCTGCCAGGGATCGTTGCCTTTGTCGAAGGTTAGCCACTCGCCGCGCTGGCCGCGGTCGGGGTGGTCGGAGATGCCGTTGACCAGCACATGGGGTTGGCGCTTCTTGTTGCGCAGGCGAAAGATGATGCTCTGGCGCGGCTCGGTGCCTTCGTTGCGCGTGCCCGAGTGGGGAATCTGGTAGATCGTGATGCAGGCATCGCCGGGTTCCATCAGGATCTGGGTTGGTCGCGGCCAGCGGCGGCCATCCGGGGTTGATTCGGAGTCCTCGTCCACGAACTGTTCGCGCACGGCCTCGGGCAAGTAGATCAAGCCGCAGCGGTTCGGCACCGTATGGTCGAGGCGCGGCCAGCCCGGGCCTTCGACGCCAAGATGGTTGTTCACGTCGCGCTGCCAGCGGAAGAACCTCTCAACTGCATGGTGTGCGCCCTTGAGCAGGGCCGTTTGGCCGCGCCCTGGAACCGTCTGATCGTTCAGGCACACGAACACGAAAGCCGTAAAGCTGCCGAGGCCCAAGGTCATGTCCGGATCCTCGAACATCGGCACCATGTTGTGGCCGATGATGTCGGGGCTTCGCCCTAGGTTGCCCTTGGGACCCGAGCCAATGTAGCGGCGATAGATCTCGTCCGGTGTGCCTTCCTGCACTTGCTGCGGAATGCGGATGGTCATGCTGCCGTCGACGTGCGGTTCCGCAGCGTAGTAGGGCATGTCGCGTTCGCGGTAGCCGAGGTTGTTGAAATGGTCCCCGGGCTCGCTCACGGGGCGGACGCCCACCTGGCAGGCGATGGGCGCATCGAACTGTCCCATGGCCTCGTGCAGGATCGGCGTCACGCTCGACCTGTTGACGAGGTCGGTCATTTCCGGTGCCTTGGAGAGCAGTCCCTCGCCAGCGTCGATCCGGCGCTTGGCCGCAGCCACCAGATGCTCCGGCACGGCATTGCGGACGATCACGTAGCCATCTCGGTACAGGGCGCGTTTCTGTTCCAGCGTCAGCGCTTTCTGCATGGCTGTCCCCGATGACCCGACTCGCTCGGCAAGCGGCCTAGCCTATCACCCGGTCGGACTTCGCTGCCCCCGGCAAGGCATCCGCCATTCAGGCAACGTAGCTCTCGAAGTCGTGCCAGTAGTCGGCATAGGTCTTCGCTACGCAGTCGGGGTCCTCGATCTCGCAATGGCCGATGCGGCTTGCCAAGACCGACATGGCCATGGCCATGCGGTGGTCTTCATAGGTCGCGAAGCGGGTGGGGCGAAAATCCCTCGGGGGATGCACAGTCATGGCGTCTTCGAACTCTTCCACGGCAACGCCGGCGCGCCGCAGTTCGGTGCAGCCGGCGGCGATGCGGTCGCATTCCTTGATGCGCAGGGTTGCGAGGCCGGTGATGTGGGTGGGCGTGGGTAGGAATGGCGCGATGGCCATGAGCGTTGGTGCCGCGTCGGGCATGTTGCTCATGTCGATGTTCCCCAAGGGGCGGAGCGACTTGGCGCCGTGAATGCGAACCTGATCGGACTCGCGACGAATCGTTGCGCCTAGGCGTTCGCAAAGGCCGATGAAGGCGTAGTCGCCCTGCACTGTGGATTCGCCGAGGTTCGTCAGCGTCACCGTCCCTCCATGCAATGTTGCGAGGGCGGCGTGATAGGTGGCTGCGCTGGCGTCGCCCTCGATGGTGGCGTCGCCCCCGGTGTACTGCGCTGGCGGTACCACTAGCGTCTGTTCATCTGGCGCCAGCACCTCGACACCCCGCCGTGCCATCTCCGCCGTCGTCAGAGCCACGTAGGAAGCGCTTGCGCGTTCATCCTCCAGGTGGATCGTCAGTCCTTGCGGAAACGCGGGCGCGGACAGCAGCAGAGCGGAAAGAAACTGGCTGCTGACGGACGTGCGGAGCTTCGTTTCGGCGCCGAGGTGCGAAGGCCCTCGCACCGTCACCGGCGCAAAGCCGTCGCTGCCTCCCGACACCTGACAGCCGAGGTGCCGAAGCGCGTTGAGCAAATCCGCGTTCGGTCGCCGCGAAAGCTGCGGATGCCCGCCGATTTGCGTGGAACCCGCGTTGAGTCCCGCCCGAGCGATCAGGAACCTGAGCGACACCCCGCTCATGCCGAGGTGCAGCGACACGTCTCGGGGCGTTCGTGGCGGTGGCGAGATCAACGCACCGTCGCCGTCGCGTTCCACGGTTCCGCCGAGCCGCCCGATGGCATCGAGCATGGCATCCACGTCGTCGCACCGGGGAATGCCAACGAGCCGCGTCGGCCTTGGGGCGAGCGACGCGATCAAGAGCTGGCGCAAGGCGATCGACTTGCTGCCGGGCAATGCCAGCCGAACATCGAAGCCGGGGCTGAGGCGCGGGATCGCTCGCGCTTCGGTCGCGGGGGCCTTGGCAAGATCGGTTGGCATGGGTCTAAGCGGGTGCTTTGCGCGCCAGGAAACCCGCTAGAATACGCCGCTTTCGCGTCTAACCTAAAGCCAAGCGACCACGAAG
>VXPR01000231.1 GCA_009839405.1 Gammaproteobacteria bacterium | reverse complement strand
TTCCTCCACCGGCGCCCCCCGCTCTTTAGGGGTGTCTGCTATTATTTATAGTAAGCAGAGGTGGGAACGCGGGGGCCTTCCTGTCACTCCCCCCTTGCGGGGGAGTCGAAAGGCGCCTCGCTTTTCGGAGGGGGCTTCTCGCAGGAGGGAGGGTTCTCTCAACTCCGGCGCAGCCGTCGTTTTCTACGGCGCAGGCTCCTAGTCAGCCGCGGCGGTGTAGTTCGGCACCTCCTTCATCGAGAGCTTGATGCGGCCGCGTTCGTCGAGGTCTAGGCAGACTACGTCGATCATTTGGCCTTCCTGCAAGTAGTCGGTGACCTTTTCCACGCGCTCCTTGGCGATTTGGGAGATGTGGAGGAGGCCGTCCTTGCCCGGGAGGATGTTGATGAAGGCGCCGAAATCGACGATGCGTTCGACGCGACCGTGGTAGATCTTGCCGATCTCGGCTTCGGCGGTGATCTCTTCCACTCTGGCCACGGCGGCGTCGCGGGATTCCGCGCTTGTGCCGTAGATGCGGACGCTGCCGTCGTCTTCGACATCCACCTCGGCGCCGGTGTCTTCGACGATGGAGCGAATCGTGGAGCCGCCCTTGCCGATGATGTCGCGAATCTTGTCCGGGTGGACCTTGAGCACCACCATCGAAGGCGCGTTCTCCGAAACGGTGGCGCGGGACTCGGTGATGGCGTTGCCCATCTCGGCGAGGATGTGCTGGCGAGCCTCGTGCGCCTGTTCAAGCGCCTGCTCCATGATCTCTTCGGTGATGCCGTCGATCTTGATGTCCATCTGCAAGGCGGTGACGCCGGCGGCGGTTCCGGCCACCTTGAAGTCCATGTCGCCGAGATGGTCCTCGTCGCCCAGGATGTCCGTCAGCACGGCGAAGCGGTTGCCTTCCTTGACAAGCCCCATGGCGACGCCGGCAATGGGCGCCTTCATGGGAATGCCAGCGTCCATGAGCGCCATGGAGGTGCCGCAGACACTCGCCATCGAGCTTGAGCCGTTGCTTTCGGTGATCTCCGAGACGACGCGGATCGTGTAGGGGAAGTCCTCCACGTCCGGCAGGCAGGCACTGACGCCGCGCCGCGCCAGCCAGCCGTGGCCGATCTCGCGCCGCTTCGGCGCACCCATGAAGCCTTCCTCGCCAACGCTGTAGGGCGGGAAGTTGTAGTGCAGCATGAAGTGATCCTTGCGCGAGCCTTCGAGCGCGTCGATGAGGGCGGAGTCGCGCAGGGTGCCGAGGGTTGCGACGACGATGGCCTGGGTCTCGCCGCGCTGGAAGAGAGCCGAACCGTGGGTCTTGGGCAGCACGCCCACTTCCGCGGTGATGGGGCGCACGGTGCGCAGGTCTCGGCCGTCGATGCGGGGTTCGCCGTTCAGCACGCGTTCGCGGACGATGTTCTTCTCGATCTTGGCGAAGGCGTCGGCGACGTCTTCCTCATCGATGTCGCTCTCGCCGAGCTTGTCCACGGCGGCGTTGCGAACTGCGCGCACCTTGATCTGCCGTTCCTGCTTGTCGGTGACGCGGTAGGCGTCGCCGAGGTCGGAGCCGGCCGCCTCCTCGACGGCGGCGAGCGCCGCCTCGTTCACCGGCGGCGGCTTGAAGTGCCAGCGCGGCTTGCCCGCTTCGGCGGCAAGCTCTTCGATGGTGTCGATCACCACCTGCATTTCCTGATGTCCGAACAGCACCGCGCCGAGCATCTGATCTTCGGTGAGTTCCTTGGCTTCGGACTCCACCATGAGCACGGCGGCCCTGGTGCCGGCCACCACCATGTTGAGGTGGGAGGATTCGAGCTCCTCGTAGCCAGGGTTAAGGACGTAGCGGTCCTCGACGAAGCCGACCCGCGCCGCGCCGATGGGACCGGCGAAGGGGATGCCGGAGACGGCGAGGGCCGCACTGCAGCCGATCATGGCCGGGATGTCCGGGTCCATGTCCTTGTCCACGCTCATCACCGTGGGGATCACCTGCACCGCGTTCATGAAGCCCTTGGGGAAGAGCGGGCGGATGGGGCGGTCGATCAGCCGCGAGGTGAGGGTTTCCTTGTCGCTCGGACGCCCCTCTCGGCGCAGGAAGCCGCCCGGGATACGCCCGGCGGCGTAGGTCTTCTCCTGGTAGTTCACCGTGAGGGGGAAGAAATCCTGATTTGGGTTGGTCTTGGGGTTGGCCACCACGGTGCAGAGCACCACGGTGTCGCCGACTGACGCCATGACGGCACCAGTGGCCTGGCGGGCTATGCGATTGGTTTCGAGGACGACCTGATGGCCGCCGTATTCAAACGTTTTCTTTGTACTCAAGTTCCTGTTGCTCCTGTCGTTTCCGTCTTTCGTTTCCGTGTTCATGCGCCTTGGGGCGCGTTTGCCAGCTCGGTCGCGAGCTGCTTGTTTGTGGCCGGCCTTGGTGCGGCTTTGCCCCCTCCCAAAGACCTCTGGTTCTCCAAATCCCCAAGAGGGGAGTGATGGGAGGGAAGGGCCGTTAGCGGCGCAGGCCCAGGCGGCCGATTAGCTCGGTGTAGCGGGCTTGGTCCTTGCCCCTCAAATAGTCGAGCAGTTTGCGGCGCTGGTTCACCATGCGGATCAGGCCGCGGCGCGAGTGATGGTCCTTGCCATGATCGCGGAAGTGGCTTTGCAGCGCGTTGATGTTGTGCGTGAGCAAGGCCACCTGAACTTCCGGCGAGCCGGTGTCGTTCTCCCCACGCGCGTATTCCGAGACGATCTGTCCCTTTGCTTCGGCAGTCAATGCCATTCAGTTGCTCCCTTCAAACCTGTAGGCGTCTTGTAGGCGCTTGCGCGCCCAAAGGGCGCGCGCGCATATTTGCAGTCATCCGCCGCCATTGCCGACGAGCCGCCTTGGGGCGACCCGTCCATCTTCCAGAATCTCGCCAACGCCGACGAAGCGGTCTTCACCGGCTTCGTGCTCCGCCAGCCGCACCCAGCCGGACGAGGGCGCATGCGGCACCTGCACGGGCTGGCCTTGCTTCACGTACCACGCCGTGGCGGTGGTGAGCGCCACACACGGCCACTCCCGCACAGCGCTCGACACCGGTTGCAGCATGGCATCGAGGCGGCCCTCTTCGTGGGCGCTTTCGAGTGCCTCGAAGGTCACGAGGTCCGCTTCGCCGTACGGCCCCGCCTGGGTCCGTCGCAGTTCTGACACATGCGCGCCGCAACCGAGTGCCTGGCCCAGTTCTTCGGCAATGGTGCGCACATAGGTGCCCTTGCTGCAATGAATGTCGAGCGTGAGCAGGTCGCCCGTGAAATCGACGATGCGGTTCTCGAACACCGTCACCGGACGAGCCTCGCGTTCCACCTCGATGCCTTGTCGCGCCAGCTTGTAGAGCGGCTGCCCCTGGTGCTTGACGGCGGAGTACATGGACGGAACCTGCTCGAACTCGCCGCGAAACGCCTCGAGCGCCGCATCCACGCGGGCGCGGTCGATGCCTTCGACGCTTGCCGTGGCGATCACTTCGCCGTCGGCGTCGCCGCTGTCGGTGGCGATGCCAAGGCGCACGCAGGTGAAGTATCTCTTGTCGGAATCGAGCAGGAACTGCGAGAACCTGGTGGCGGCGCCGAGGCACAGCGGCAGGACGCCCGTGGCGAGCGGGTCAAGGCTGCCGGTGTGACCCACCTTGCGGGCGCGAAACAGCCGCTTCACTCGCTGCACCGCCTCGTTCGAGGTGATGCCGGTGGGCTTGTCGAGCGCCAACATGCCATGCACATCACGACCGCGCGAGCGCTTACGCATGGGGATCCCCCGCCGCCGTCGGTTCGTTGCGGCGTCGGTCGGCGTTCAACGCTGTCTGGATGAGCGCCTCCATTCGAGGTCCCTCCACCATGGCGCGGTCGTAATGGAACCTGAGCCGGGGCGTCGTGCGCATGCTGTGGCGACGTGCCACTTCAGAACGCAGGAAGCCGGCGGCGCGATTCAGCGTTGCCACCAGTTCGCTGCGCGACGGCTCGTCTTCGGTCTCGATGGACGAGACATACACGTCCGCCCAACTGAGATCCCGACTCACGCGGGCATCGGTCACAGAGAGCAGGCGCACGCGCGGGTCCCGCATGCGCTGGCTGACGATTCCCGCTAGTTCTTCTCGGATGAAATCGGCGACCCGGTTCGCGCGTTCGGGGCTCATAGCGCCCGCGCGACTTCCCTGGAGTCGAAGACTTCGATCTTGTCTCCCGCCCGCACGTCGTTGTAGTTGCGCACACCGATGCCGCATTCAAGGCCGCCGCGCACTTCCATGACGTCGTCCTTGAAGCGACGCAGCGATTCGAGCTCGCCCTCGTAAATCACCACGTTGTCGCGCAGGACGCGAATCTTCTTGTTCCGGAACACGGCGCCTTCGAGCACCATGCAGCCGGCCACCTGGCCGAAGCGAGGCGAACGGAACACGTCGCGCACCTCGGCGGTGCCAACGATCTCCTCGCGCACTTCCGGTTCCAGCATGCCTTCGAGGATCTGCTTGATGTCGTCCACGAGTTCGTAGATGACGCTGTAGTAGCGCAAGTCCATGCCTTCGCGTTCGATGATCGCCTTGGCGGCGTTGTCGGCGCGGGTATTGAAGCCGAAGATGGCGGCGCCGTAGGTGAGCGCCATGTTGGCGTCCGATTCCGTGATGCCGCCGACGCCGGAACCGAGAATGTTCACCGCCACCTCGTCGTTGCCGATCTCGGCACAGGCCTGGACGATGGCCTCGAGACTGCCGCGCACGTCGGCCTTCAGCACCAGCTTCAGCACGCGCTTCTCGCCCTTGCCGAGGTTGGCGAACATGCTCTCGAGGGTGGCGGCCTTTTGCGTGGCGAGGCGCTGCTCCTGGCTCCTGTCGGCGCGGAACTCGGCGAGTTCCCGCGCCTTGCGCTCATCGGTCACCACCGAGAAGCTGTCGCCGGCGCCGGGCGTGCCGTTGAGGCCGAGCACTTCCACGGGCGTCGAAGGCGCGGCATCGAGCGCGGATTCGCCACGTTCGTTCATCATGGCGCGGACGCGGCCGAAGCACTCGCCGGCGATGATGACGTCGCCCTTGCGCAGGGTGCCGTTCTGCACCAGCACGGTGGCGACGGGGCCACGACCGCGGTCCAGCCGCGACTCGATCACCGTGCCGCGTCCCGGGGCATCCTGCACGGCGGTCAACTCCAAGAGTTCCGCTTGCAGGGTGATGGCCTCGAGCAAGGCATCGATGCCCTGCCCCGTCTCCGCCGACACCTCGACGAACTGGGTGTCGCCGCCCCAGTCCTCGGGGATTACATCGAGCGCAGACAGCTCGTTCTTCACCCGTTCCGCGTCTGCGCCTTCGAGATCCATCTTGTTCACGGCGACGATCAGCGGCACCTCGGCGGCGCGGGAATGGTTCACCGCTTCCTCGGTCTGCGGCATCACGCCATCGTCGGCGGCCACCACCAAAATCACGATGTCGGTGGAACTCGCGCCCCGGGCGCGCATGGCCGAGAACGCGGCATGGCCGGGCGTATCGATGAAGCTGATATTGCCGTGGTCGGTTTGGACGTGATAGGCGCCGATGTGCTGGGTGATGCCGCCAGCTTCCGCGGCCACTACGCGGGTGTGGCGGATGTAGTCGAGGAGCGATGTCTTGCCGTGGTCCACATGTCCCATGACGGTGACCACGGGTGGCCGGGACTGCGCACTGCCCTCCACCTGCAACGACTGTTCGTGCTGCTGCTCGATGGCGTCTTCGGCGATGAGCTTGACGGTGTGCCCCATCTCCTCGACCACCAGCACCGCGGTGTCTTGATCCAAGGGCTGATTGATGGTGGCCATCACCCCCATGCCCATCAGCGTCTTGATGACTTCGCCAGCCTTGACACTCATGCGCTGGGCGAGTTCGCCAACGGACACCACCGCGCCGAGTTCGACTTCCCGCGAGGTGATTTCCTGCGGCGTGAACTCGCCGCCCTGACGTTCGATGGACAGAGGCTGACCACGCCTCTTGGCGCGGCGGCTTTCCTTCTTCAGGGAAAGTTCGCGGCGGCGGGTGCGACCATCGCCGAAGTCGTCACGGCGCGTCTTGTCGCGGCGATCGCCGCTGCGGGCCGGCCCCTTGCCGGGGGCGCGACGATTGCCACTCTCGGCGGCGCGGGCCTCCGCTTGCGCCTTGGCGGCGGCTTCGGCAGCAGCCGTCGCCGGGTCTGGCTCGGCTTCCTTCGCCGCGGCACGAGCGGCCTCTTCAGCTTCCTTGGCATGGCGCGCGGCCAGCTCCTCGGCGTCGCGCTGGGACTGGTTGAGCTTGGGTTGCTCTGCCCGGCGCGCCTCGTCGGGAGCCTGGCGTCGTGGCTCCTGCTGGCGTGCCTGCTGGGCGTCCTGGCGCGGTGCGTCGTCGGC
>VXPR01000358.1 GCA_009839405.1 Gammaproteobacteria bacterium | reverse complement strand
GATGAACTCCTGGGCGTTGGCGGCGCGAGCCGCGGCTTCGAGCTCGGCCACGGTCGAGTCTGGTTTGCCGAAGCGCAGGTTTTCCTCAACCGTGCCGTGGAAGAGGTACGTGTCCTGATTCACCACGGCAACGTTGCGATAGATGTCGTCGGCGCCAAGGCCACGCACGTCGTGGCCACCGAGGCGCACCCTGCCGCTGTCCGTGTCGTGAAAGCGCAGCAGCAATCGAACGATGGTGGATTTGCCGGCTCCGCTTTCGCCGACGAACCCTACGCGCTCGCCGGGCTCGACTTTGAACGACAGCCGCCGATGTGCCGGCCGGCGTGCAGCGGGGTAGGCGAACGACACGTCCTCGAACTCGACGACCGGGACCAGTGGCGCATCGAGCACCACCGGCGCTGACGGCGGCTTGACGGCCGCGCGGGCGTCAAGCAGCGCGAAGATGTCGTCCGCCGCCGCCCGCCCCATCATGCCGTTGTGCAGCAGCGCCCGCAGGTCGCGCTGGGGCCGGAACACCTCGATGCCCATCATCAGCACGACGAGCAGCAGTTCGAGACTCATTTGGCCTTGCGTCACCCGCCAGGCGCCCAAGGCCAGCACGGCCGCGCTCCCCACGGCGATGCCGGTGTCGGTGAGCCCCCGTGTGGCGGCGTTGCTGGCGAGCACCCACATGGTGCTGCGGAAGACCTCGTGCGCACGCTCCGCCAAGAGCCGCCCCCGCGCCGTGCTCTGGCCAAACGCCTTCAATGTGGCAAGCCCCTGAATCGCATCCAGGAACTCCGCCGCAAAGGCGCGGTAGGCGCGAGAGCGCCGCATGCTGCTTGCCGCCTCCCGGCGCTGGAAGCCGAGCGGCGCGAACAGCGTGAACATGGCGAAGGCAAACATCAGCGTGGCGACGGGAAGGTCGTATGCCGCGACGACGGCGAAAACGACCAGCGGCGTGAGCACAGCCACCAGAAGCTGCGGCAAGTATTGACCGAAGTAGGTTTCGAGCTGTTCCACCCCGTCGATCATGGAGATCATCACCGACCCGGTGCGGGTGAGGCCAAAGTGCGAGGGCCCAAGCGCCACGACCCTTGCATACAACCGTTCGCGCAGCGCGAGCTGCACCCGTGCCGCAGTTCGGTGCGCCAGCATGGCGCGCGAGTGCTCTACCCAGCCCCGCAGCAACATCACCGCCGCAACCAACGCAACCGGCAACGCCAGCTCGGCCGGCGCCACACCGGCAAAGACGAGCGCAAGCAACCAGCCGAGCAGCGCCAGCCGTCCAATCCCTACCAACGACGCACCAACACCCATAGCCACGGCGGCAACGATGCGTAGCCGAACGCCGCGAGTGAACTGCCAAAGCCGAGTTTCGAAGAGCATGGGCGAGAGCTATCGATCCATGAAGGGTCTGACCAAGCTGCGGCAAAGAATGCCACGCCGCCCGAGGCAGGTGTTCGGAATCCTCTGGAGGCGGGCGTCCACCCACAAACGAAACGCATGCGGGTCGGTCAAAGTCCATCGGCGCCTTCAATGCCAGCAGGAACAAGCCCCGCCCCTGCGGGGCACGGTGACCGGAGGCCAATGTGACAACCCCCAACCAGTGCGTTAAGGTCGGTTCCATCTTGAAAAGCGGAGCCCTGCGATGTTCAAGGAAACGAAGCTTTCTCGTGCCGTGGGTTCTGTGATTGCGCTTTCGCTGGCTGGGGGAGCAGCCGCCGAGATCGAGGAAGTCATCGTCACGGCGCAAAAGCGCACCGAGAGCATGCAAGACACGGCCATTGCCGTGCAGGCGATGGAAGAGCGGTCCCTCGACGAGCAGCGCATCGACACGTTCGTCGATTACATCAAGCTGCTGCCGAGTGCCACCGCAGGGGGGCGCGGCCCGGGCCAGAACGAAATCTACATCCGCGGCGCCGCGGTGGACGCCATCAACATCTCGGTGGCGGAAGCGCAGGGATCTGCGCCCAACGTCGCGCTCTATCTCGACGAGCAACCGGTGACGGCCGGCGGGCGCAATCTCGATGTCTATGCCACCGACATCGCCCGCATCGAGGTGCTGCCAGGCCCGCAGGGCACTCTGTATGGCGCGAGTTCGCAGGCCGGCACAGTCCGGCTCATCACCAACAAGCCGAACATGGACGAGGTGGAGGCGCGGCTCGATGCCAGCACTTCCGCCACCTGGGAGGGCGAGCCTTCGACGGCGCTCGAAGGCGTGCTGAACGTGCCGCTCAATGACCGTACCGCGGTGCGGCTCGCGCTCTTCAGCGACAACCAGGGCGGCTACATCGACAACGTTCACAGCCAGCTCTGGCCAGATCCCTCGAAGAACCCCCGGCTTCCTTCCGCGAGCGGCATCATGTTCGTGCCCGCTGGCGGCGATCCCCAAAGCCACGAGTTCGCCGACGGCACGTTTGCCGTGCCCGGACGCACCTATCCCGTGAACTACCGACCGGCCGAGAACGACCACCTCGTCGAGGACGACTTCAACGACGCGGCCTATAGCGGCTTCCGCCTGAGCGGCGCCTTCAACATCACCGACGACTGGACCCTGAATGTCTCCCACCACCAGCAGACGCTGAAGGCAGAAGGCGTTTTCGACTACGACCAGGAAGTCGGCGACCTAGAGGTTGCCCGCTACAGCGAAGACTCGCTCGAGGATGCCTTCGGCCAAACCTCTTGGACCCTGCAGGGTCGGCTCGGCATTCTGGATGCGATTTACACGGGCGCGTATCTCGAACGCGAGGTGGAGCACTCCTACGACTACTCCGAATACGTCAATGTCGGCGGTTACATCCCCGGCTATATCTGCGAATACAACACGCCGGGCTACCACGGCGGGGGCGGCGTTGGCTACAGCTACGACCCCACCCTCTCGGGCGATCCCGGGGTGATCGACTGCGTGCCAGGCGACGGTTCCTTCCTGGGTGCCACCGACTTCGACCGCCTCAACCACGAATTCCGCATCCAAACCGAGATTGCCGGGCGCGTTGGCCTCACCGGAGGCGTGTTCTTCCAGGAGCGGGAGGCGCTGCACACCGGCAACTTCCGCTATGGCATCGATGGCGGCAATCCCATCGACCCGTCGCGGATCAGCCGGGGACGCGCCCGCAGCACGGTCATTCGCAGCCCCGAGGTGCAGTTCACCAACGACATCGTGCGGCCCGAGGAGGAGACCGCGTTCTTCGGCGAGGTCTCGGTCAACATCACCGAAGACCTCGCGGCCACCGTCGGGGCGAGGCAGTACACGCTCGAAACCGGCTTCGAGGGCTTCTCGGCGTTCCGCTACGGCAATCGCCCGGTGCCGAACCTGGCCGGGGAGCAAGGCGTGACGGTGATGCCCAACGTCACTGGGGGGCGTGACTACGCCCAGAACCTCGGCGGCTTCCAGCCGCTCGAAGTGGACGACGTGATCACTCGCTTCGGCCTGTCGTGGCACGCAAGCGACGATGTGCTGCTGTATGGAGCGGTGTCCGAGGGCTACCGGCCACCCGGCTTCAACCGCGCCGCCGCGGCGGGGGTGGCAACCGCGCAAGGCGTGGCGGCACGGGGCAACGACGGCCCCGGCGGCTTCCCGGACTACTTCATTCCCGTCACCTACCGCAGCGACAGCGTCCAGAACATGGAGTTCGGCTGGAAGGCGGTGCTGATGGACCGGATGTTGCGGCTCAACGGCTCCATCTACAGCATCAACTGGGACGACATTCAGGTCTCCCACTTCGACTCGCAGAACATCTCCATCTTCACCATCGTCGACAACGGCGGCGACGCGGAAATCCGCGGCCTCGAGGTGGACATGGAGTGGCTGCCGAGCGACAACCTGTCGATCTACGGGGCGCTGTCCTACAACGACACAGAGTTGGTGGCGGTGAATCCCACCTTCGACTTTGTGGTGGCGGATGTCGGCAGCCAGCTGCCGCTGACTCCGGAACTGCAATACACCGTGCGGGGGCGCTACGAGTGGGAGATGGGCGGCGGCATGGCGCATTGGCAGCTTTCGCTCAAGTATGCCGGCGAGAGCTTCAACTCCCTGGTGGACATCCCCGGCACCGACCCGCGCAAGGTGCAGGATTCCTACGCCATCATCGATGCAAGCGCCGGCTATCGCAGCAACGAGGGCTGGGCGGCGGAACTCTTCATCGACAACCTCACCGACGAACGCGCGCAGTTGCACATCAACCGGCAGGACTTCCGCGAGCGAATCACGACCAACCGTCCGTTGACGGTGGGCCTCAGGGTTTCGTGGGAGATGCTGTAGCGGCCACGCCTGGGCTCGCTTCCTTGGGCGAGGGCCACGCGCATTTGGCGGTGCCAAGTGTGCGCCTTGCGGCGCGTCAGTCTCTGCCGCGGACGGCTGAGGCCATGCTTGCCGCTAGCCTGACGCCGGCATGAGTCCCGACCCGTCGATGTCTGCCGAGGCACCTTCCGACGAAGGTACGACCGACCTTGCTGCCCAAATCAAGGCGATTCAGGCCGACATGCGGGCTGGGCGGATGCAGGAGGGGGCGGCAGCGGCGGAGCGACTGCTGGCTGAGGGGCATCCGCCGCACGAAGCCCTCTACTGCCTGGCGGTTTGCCGGCGTTACCTTGGCCAAGGCGAGGCCGCCCTCGCGGCACTCGATCAGCTCGCCGAACGGGCCCCGAACTACGCCCGAGGCTGGCAGGAACGCGGGCATCTGCTGAGGGCCACAGGACAAGCCGCCTTGGCGCTGTCGGCCTATCGCCGCGCCGTCCGGCACAACGACGCCCTGCCAGCGTGCTGGCAGGCGCTGGCGGAACTCGCGCAGGAAGCCGGCGACGCGGACCTTCGCCGCCGCGCTCTCGCCCGGGTCGAGTACTTGAGGAGCCTCCCCCAAGAACTGATCGCCGTGCAGAGCTTCGCGAACGAAGGCCGAACGCTGCTCGCCGAGCGCCTGTGCCGCGATTTCCTCAAGCGCCATCCCAAGCATGTCGAGGCGATGCGCCTTTTGGCCTCGTTCGGTGCATCGCACGGCATTTTCGACGACGCCGAGTTTCTGCTCGAGAGCGCGCTCACCTTCGAGCCCGGCAACCGTCGCGCCCGCATCGACTACATCGACGTGCTGCACAAGCGGCAGAAGTACGAGCAGTCGCTGAACGAGGCAGAGGCGCTGCTGGACGCCAACCCGGACGACCCCATCGCCCAGCTTTCCTATGCCAATCAGGCCGCCGCCGCCGGCAGGTTCGACGACGCGCTTCGCATCTACGACGAGGTGGTCGCGGGCAATCCCGGGGCTTCGTTCACCGGACCGACGCTGCAACTCACCCGAGGCCACGCGCTGAAGGCCACCGGACGCGTGGCACAAGCCGTGGACGCCTACCGCGGCGCGTACCGCCTGCGAGGCAACTTCGGCGACGCCTACTGGAGCCTCGCCAATCTCAAGACCTACCGCTTCACGGCCGGCGAACTCGCGCAGATGCAGGCCGTGGCAGAAGCGTCGGACACGCCGGAGGAAGACCGCATCCATGTCCTGTTCGCCCTCGGCAAGGCATTCGAGGATGCCGGCGATGCCGATGCCGCCTTCGGCTTCTACGAGAGGGGCAATTCGCTGCGCCACGGCCAGCATCCGCACGAAGCCGCACAGGTTTCCGAACGCATGAAGCTGCAGCAGGAAGTCTGCACGGCAGCGTTCTTCAAGGAACGCGAAGGCTGGGGCTGCCCGACGCCGGATGCCATCTTCGTGGTGGGCCTCCCCCGCGCCGGCTCCACTCTCATCGAGCAGATCCTCGCCTCCCACTCCGCCCTCGACGGCGCTCTGGAGTTCCACCACATCGGCGCCATCGCCCAACGCATCGACGGTCGTCGGCGGCGCGGGCAAGCGCCCCGCTATCCGATGCGCCTGAAGGAACTCACCGCCGACAACGCCCGCGAACTCGGCGAGCGCTTTCTCGCGGACACCCGCATACAGCGCCGCGACGCCCCCTTCTTCATCGACAAGATGCCGAACAATTTCCGTCACTTGGGCCTCATCCACATGATCCTGCCGAACGCCCGCGTGATCGACGCCCGGCGCCAGCCGATGGCCTGCTGTTTCAGCAACTACAAGCAGTTGTTCGCGAGCGGACAGGAGTTCAGCTACGACCTCGAAGCCCTCGGCACCTACTACCGCGACTACGTCGCGTTGATGCAACATTGGGATCGCGTGCTGCCAGACAAGGTGCTGCGCGTGCAGTACGAAGACGTGGTGGCAGACCTCGAGACGCAAGTGCGCCGGATGCTGGACTTCCTGGGATTGCCCTTCGAGCAAGCCTGCCTCGACTACCACCGCACCGAGCGCGCCGTGCGCACGCCGAGTTCCGAGCAAGTGCGGCAGCCGATCTTCCGGGAGGGGCTTGAC